>JAQBOS010000627.1 GCA_028287925.1 Mucilaginibacter sp.
TGCAAAGAGAGGCACGGAGGGGCGCAGAGAAGAAGCGCAAATTTTATTATCTACAATAACTTTATATTATGCTGCTAAATTCCTTCAAATACAGTTTAAACGTATGGTTAACCAGTGTTGTCTTATCGCCTGTACTTTATCTTATTATACAAAATTACCGTGAAACAGCCGCTCATCACGCCACTGATGGTGAAACTGTAATATTAATCTACACGCTAGTTACCATTGTCGGGTTCTTTTTTTCAATTGTAACCTGGCTTATCTTCCTGTCGGTTATTATGTTGGTGGGAAGGTTCATAACAAATGAGTTTGCGGCCAGATCAACAATCTGTATTGCAGGAATTGTATTAACCGTCGCAACGTTCATGCTCACCCTATTGCAAAGCGGCCTGTTTAACGACAATGAAGGATTTGTCTACCTCATGCTTGCCAATTGCCTTTGCATAGGATGCGGAACCTGGTTTTATAACCTGAAACCTATAACTGCCGAAGTTGAAATTTTAACTCCATGAAAATTTTTCAAAAAAAACATAATACCAATTTGGTTTTTGGTATACAATTGTCGTAATTTACAATACTAAAGCAATTAATATGAGTCGGGAGCTTCTTGAATTTTCAGACATGATTGATGCGCAATTTGACATTACACCCGTTGAGCCTGATGATTTTTGGCAAATGATAGTGAATATGTTTATTTGATTGCACCCTTTTTTCTTCCTCGTTGACGGTGAACCCACGGTCAACCATAATTCATTTTGCTCAAATTAAACCGGTATTTATGCAGACCTGTCCTAAAGAAGTCTGTGAGGACACAGACTTCGGGGGGAATGTTTTTATCACAGGGCGGGGTTGTTAAGTTAACGTATTCGATATAAAGGCTGATTATCAATTAATTATAGCATATCAAAATATCAACATATTGATAATCAACATATTTCATAGCGTTCCGCCAGTTCCGCTGTGAAAATGGAACGCGTTGCCGGCGTGTAACCTGTCGGCAGGTACTCCCTTTAAAGGGCCTTCATCACTATCAGGCTGCTAAATGTGTGGAAGGAATTCCCCGAAAATTACTTAGTTATTTGATAATCAACATATTAATTAATGGTAAAAATATAAGTAACAGATAATGAGCGTGTTTCACAGCGTTCCGGGTGTTCCGCGTGCAAAAATGGAACGTTTTGCCGTTGTGGACACACAAACTTGTGCTTCGCATTATCTAAAGCTACACGCGATTGGAAAAGTTTTTTGGGGTGAAGTGATCGTTTGCTTATGTCGAACTTTAAGTTAAGGATAATTCCTCACCTCTTTACGCGCAGCGAAGAGAGGTCGGCCAGCGAAGCGTCGCCGGGTGAGTAAATTATACGCCATGCATTATCGTAAATGCACTTGCATGAATGCATTGGCGTGAAAATCGCGCGCAGATTTACCCACCCGGCGACGCTTCGCTGGCCGCCCTCCCTTTGCTGCGCACAAGGAGGGCTAAAAAATGAGTGCTAACTAACATTTCAACTTTACAACCTTTCAACATTACAACAACACTTACAACAACTCCAACCCTTTACAACCTCCAACAAAACCCCTACATTTGCAGCCTGATGAATCAAGTTGCTAAAAAGAAATTTTTTGAAGACGTTACTATTATCGACATTGCCGAAGAAGGTAAAGGTGTAGGCAAGGCGGATGACTTTGTGCTTTTTGTAGATAAAGCCGTACCGGGTGATATTGTTGACGTACAGGTTTATAAAAGTAAAAAGAACTTTGGCGAAGGTAAGATCACCGAACTAAAACAAGCATCGGAATACCGTACACAACCCTTTTGTGAACATTTTGGTACCTGCGGCGGCTGCAAATGGCAGCATATGACGTATGAGGCGCAGCTAAAATTCAAGCAGAAATCGGTAGCGGATGCGCTTACCCGGTTGGCTAAGATAGATGTTACCGGGATGGATGCCATTGTGCCCTCCCCTGCCGATAAATATTACCGCAACAAGCTGGAATATACCTTCAGCAATAAACGCTGGCTGTATGACGGCGAGAGCCGAGACAACGAAGAACTGAATATGAATGCCCTGGGCTTTCACATCCCCGGCAGGTTTGATAAGATATTGGATGTAAATCATTGCTGGCTGCAAGCCGAACCATCAAACACGCTACGTAACAGCATCCGCGAATTTGTGATCCGCGAAGGCTATACTTTTTATAATCTGAAAGGTCATGAAGGTGCTTTGCGCAATTTGATCGTGCGCACCTCATCAACAGGCGAGGTTATGGTGATCGTGGTTTTTGCTTACACGGATGAAGAGCAGGTAAATAAGCTGATGAGCTATATCGACAGCAATTTTCCGGAGATTACCTCACTGCTGTACATCATCAACCAAAAAAAGAACGATACCATTTTTGACCAGGATGTAGTGGCTTTTAAAGGGCCTGAATATATCCACGAGGAGATGAACGGCATAAAGTTCCGCATCGGGCCGAAATCGTTTTATCAAACCAACTCTATCCAGGCATTAAAGCTTTATGAAATAGCCCGCGATTTTGCAGGCTTTACCGGCAATGAGCTGGTGTATGATCTTTATACCGGCGCAGGCACCATTGCCAACTTTATAGCAGGTCATGTCCGCGAGGTTGTGGGTGTTGAATATGTGCCATCGGCTATTGAGGATGCAAAGATCAATTCGGCCATCAACAACATCATCAACACTAAATTTTTTGCGGGCGATATGAAGGATGTGCTGGTAGCTGATTTTGTGGCAGAGCATGGGAAACCTGATGTGATCATCACCGATCCGCCCCGCGCAGGGATGCACCCGGATGTGGTTGCCCGCCTCATGGAAATTGAAGCGCCCAAAATTGTTTACGTAAGCTGCAATGCCGCAACCCAGGCCCGCGACCTGCTGGTATTGAAAGAGAAATACGACACCGTAAAAATTCAACCGGTTGATATGTTCCCGCATACGCAGCATGTGGAGAATGTGGTGTTGCTGGTGTTGAGATAGTTCATGGTTCATGCTAGAAAAGTCCATGGACCATGGTCGATAGTCCATAGTGAGGACAGATAGAAGTTTAAATAATCCACAAAAAAAGATCATGTAATCCTTAAATCAAGCGAACGGCGAAGCCCTCTTGAACACCCTTAAAAACAAACACCATGTGAAAAATCATGGTTCAAAAATAATCAGCGATCAATAATCGGTGTAATCAATCAAAAAAATCGGTGCAATCAAAAATAATAATATGGAACCGGAAGAACTTTTAAACGAAAATAGAGATAACGGTGACGGGCCTAAAAAGGAGAGTCCGCTGCTGAGTTTGGAGAAGGATTTGAAATTTTTCAATGAATCCATCCGCGAGGTTGCGGTTGAAATAATGGTGGAGGGGCTATCCAGCTACCCGATATTTATAGCCCACCAGCATGAACTGGCTTTAGGCGAGCTGATCCTTGATCGCTTTGACCTGAACACTGAATGGAGCATCCATGCGTCAACTCTTGAAGAGTTTGTAGAGAAAGGTGTGATAAAGGAGATCCTAAAAGAGCGCTTTATCAGCAGCTATAAAAACCCGCACGATTTTATGTGTGTTTTTGTGGTGGTGCCTGAGGGCGCAAATTTTGTTTATGTGCCGTATTTGAAGTAATAATTTGTTGGAAGGTTGTAAAGTTGAAATGTTGTAAAGTTGCTATCTTTACCATGTAATTAGGGCGATAAGTAAAATAACATTTCAACTTTCCAACCTTACAACGTTTCAACAGCATGAGCGACAAACACCTCCTTATATTAAACCAGCAGCAGATCCAGCAGAAGATCGACCGGATTGCTTACCAAATCCTGGAAGATAATTTTGATGAAGAAGAGATCCTGATTGCGGGTATTTTACCCAGCGGCGATAAAATTGCCAAAAGAATAAAAAGTATTCTGGATGATATTGCTCCCTTTAAAAGCAAAATGATAGGCATTGAGCTTGACAAGCAAAGCACAAGCCTTAAAGCCACCATTGATTTTGATGTACAGGATTGCAGCAACAAAGTGGTTATTTTGGTTGATGATGTTTTAAACAGTGGCAAAACCCTGGCCTATGGCTTTGGCGTTTTCCGCGATGTGCCGCTAAAAAAACTCCGCACTGCCGTACTGATAGACCGCAACCACAAAAAATTCCCGATGACCACAGACTTTGCCGGAATTGCATTATCAACTGTTTTAAAAGAGTTTGTTGATGTTGTTTTGGATGAAGAAGGTGAAGAGGATGGGGTTTATTTGAGGTAGATTTATTAAATTTGTTAAAATATTTTTTATGTCCGTAGCTGAAATAAAAAAAACCAAATCGAATCTGATTGCATGGATTGAACAACTTTCAGATTCAAATATGCTTACTGTTTTAGATGGAATCAGAAATACAAAACCAAAAAAAGATTGGTTTGACAATCTACCTGAATCACAAAAGCAACATCTTACTGAAGGCTTGGAAGACGAAAAAAACGGACGTGTTGTAACATCCGATAAATTTTGGCAGAATTTAAAAAATGGATGAAAATTCCTTATTGAATATTCTATATACTAACCGTGCTAATAGTGACGCCATAACTATTAAAAATTATCTCCTTTATAAGTTCACTCAAAGAGAGGTTGACAATTTTTATGACTTGTTAAGAATTTTTGAAAATATAGCTTCGGCTTTCCCTCTACTTTATCCCAAAAGTATCAATAGCAAAAACATTCATCGCGCGGTTTTAAGCAAGCAATTGTCAGTTTTCTATAAGGTGTCTAAAAGCGCAATAATAGTAATCGCCATATTAGACAATCGTATGAACAAGGCCAAATGGCCATAATAATAAACAGAAAACAGATCCAGATTTTACCAATTATTTTTGACACTTATATCCTATTTTTTAACCGGATACTCCTGGTTAAACTCATTAAACGCAGCCACAATAGCATCTGCTTCCTGCTGTTTAAACGTAGTTTTTTTGGCTCTTGCTATCATCTTGGCCATAAGTCCTTTGCCCGATGCTGTTGGTTCGTTTCCGTAAGCCCCATCGTCATATTTCTTCATTATATCCGGCGCATCTTTTAAATAATCTTTAATGCCATCGTTTAGGATATCATGATATTTTCCGTCGTTATCTTTCCTTGCTAAAACTTTATAGCCAGCAAGCAACTCATGGGTTTTCCGTTTCTCATAATCTTCATACGAACCTGTGAAAGTGTCCATATCGGGTGGATAAGAATAATAGCGGTAAGATGCAATTCTACCGGCGGTTAGCCGTTCCAGCATATGATCATTTGACCCTAAAATTCTAAAATGAAGATCGGAGCTTTCCACAAAATGTACTTTATCAAATTTACGGTCGCCAACCTGGTAATATTTAATGTCGCCCGTTTTATACTTTTTGGGCTTAACATCCCCATTGGGATTAGCTGCAACTGCTGCAGAATCTTTTAAAAAGATGTGCTGCTGATTAAGCCATGGTGAATTTGCATACAAAATAATCGTACCGCTTACCCGTGTTCCATCATTCAGTATAACGTAACCGGGCTGGTAAATATCCTGCGCTTTTAAAACAGAAAAGCTGCACAAAAGCAATAAACAAAAAGCAATAAAGTAAGATCTTTTCATGATAATAGTAAGGTTGTAATAAAATATAATAATGTAGTTTGTGGGGTATGCAAAGATATACGGCAATCTTTAAGATAATGTTACATTAATAAACAATTTACCTGTTTATTATTTCAGCAATGCTTCTGCCTTCCCGGCTGTTAAACTCAAGCCATTGGCAATAATTGTGGCCTGTTTATAAAAAGGTTCACGCTCTGTTAATTTTTCACCGATAAAATCAATAAGCGCATCGCCGTGTTTATCGCGCAGTAAGGGGCGTTTGGTTTTTTCGTATTCAAGCCTGTCGGCCAAAGTTTTTGGGGATAGTTGGATATATACCGATCGGCCATGCGCGTTTATCCATTCCATATTATCAAAAAAGCACGGCAGGCCCCCACCTGTAGAGACAACAGCATGTTCAGGATATTTGGTATGCTGTAAAACTTCAGATTCGAGCTTTCGGAAAGCATCTTCCCCATGGGTACTGAAATATTCGCCTATACTCATGCCCACCTGTGCTTCCAGGATCTGGTCAAGATCCATAAACTCATAACCCAGCCTGGCTGCCAGCTTACGCCCCAAAGTAGTTTTACCACATCCCATAAAGCCAATGAGGAATATTAAGCCTAAACCATTATGGTTATCTTTTTGATTATTATTTTCAGACAATTTATACTCGTTTATATTAATTAATATTTTATTCTGCTATCCTTAGTATAAACTCCGGGCAAAACTAGGGGAAATGTACTTGAAGTTAATTAAACATGTCATTGCGAGCGTGGCAACCGCACACCATATACAACCGCAGTGCAAGTTCTACACCTTTTTGTTCGCTCTGTATAGCATGCGATTGCTTCGTACCTCGCAATGACATGGGATATCTTCGACTATGAACCATCAACCATGAACCATGAACTACTTCATCCCAGCTTCACCCTAGGATCAACCCAAACATAAACCATATCAACCACAATATTTATCACCACAAAAATAAAGGCAATAAATAATATAGAGCCCATCACCACCGGGAAATCTGACATTTCCAATGCATCAACCGTGGTTTTGCCAAGGCCGTTATAACCAAACACATATTCTACAAAGAAAGAGCCTGCCAGTAACGAGGCAAACCAGTTGGCTATTGCAGTAATAACCGGGTTAAGCGCATTTTTTAAGGCATGGCGATATATTATGGCATTGTTGCTTAAGCCCTTGGCTTTGGCAGTGCGGATATAATCCTGTCCCAAAACATCCAGCATGGCATTGCGGGTAAGCTGCACAATAATAGCCAGCGGACGCAGGCCTAGAGTAACCATTGGCAGTATCAAATTTTTCCAGGTAATTACCTCACCTTTAAACGGATCATAGCTGTATAAGCTGCCCGACATGTTTAAGCCAGTATACTTGCTCAGCTCAAAGCCAAATACCCATGCTATGATGATCCCGGCAAAGAATGAAGGAGCGGAAACGCCTAATGTTGAAAAGCCGATTGCCAGCCTGTCAATCCAGGTATTTTGGTTAACTGCGCTTATCACCCCTAAAAAAACACCGATGATGATAGCGAAGATCATGGCGGTTGTAGCCAGCACCAGTGTATTGGGAATAACTTCTAATAGCAATACGGCTACTTCTTTATGTGTTTGATAGGAACGGCGCAGATAGGGCCATTTTAAGGCGATAACCTTATCACCCGATACACTGAACAATTTTGCATAATGATACCGCTGCTGCTCCTCTTTATTATCCAAATGGATGCCTATTGGCGAAAGGTCATTCAAGTAATAAGCAAACTGCACGGGGACCGGCTTATCCAGTCCAAATTCCTTG
>JAQBOS010000636.1 GCA_028287925.1 Mucilaginibacter sp.
GAAGGTACATATTTATTACTTTCAATAGAATTAATGGTTTGCCGGGATACGCCAACCTGTTCGGCCAGGTCTCCCTGGCTTATATTTTTAATGGCGCGCTCTACACGAATATTATTTTTCATAATTATACCTCCCGGCTTAATGACCGGCTAAGTTTGAAAATAACCCACCGGAAACGAACGATAAAAAATATAAGCGGAACCCATAAATTCAATTCTAAAATATGCCCGGTATCATTGATAAAAACCAGGCTAATGATCAGGATGAGGTAATTGATATAGATAGACCAGCGCAGGGAATCAAGACGAATTTGCCAGATCTGTTCATCCTCGATTTTTTCTTTGGCAAAAGCTACTAAAAATAACCCAAGGGTCATTAGTAAGGCTGTGCACATAAAAAACAGGTGTTCGCCAGTAAACAGGCTCAAATTACGGGACTGATCATCAAGGATATTGAACATTCCATTCATTCTGCCTATAACAGCTATCGGAACATGTGCAATTGCCAATCCCCAACCCAGGTAACGGCACCAATAGGGAAATAAAAAACGAGGTTTCATATTTGTAAAGCTTGGTTTACCAAATGTAAAACAAACTTTACCAAATGTAAAATAAAATTAACTATAATGCGGGCGGCACAAAATGCTTTTTTACCAACGCTTCAACTTTATGACGAATATGGGTTGAAATGGGTTTCCCCCAAATAACCTTGTATCTTCCGTCGGCCCTGGTAATAACAGAGAAGTAGTTATTTAACTCCCCATTTATTTCACTTGGGTTGTTTAATTGTATTTGCTTAATTTCCTGATCGAAATTTTCCATGAGTTCTTTTTTAATTTAATATGTATGTACCAGCCCCTTAATCCAGATAAATATCCAGCAAGCCCTCTGGCAAATCAACCCGCACAATTTCTCTTACCACATCAATGCCTTTTATTATTTCCTCGTTCAGCGGGAAAAGCACCTCGCAGTTTTTGTAGGTAATGGTTGCAAGGATCTGCTGCGGGTACTCCTGCACATCGGTGATCTTGCCGAGCTCGCCCTCGTAGTCGTCAATGGCGGTAAAGCCAACCAGGTCGAACAGCGTAAATTCGGCTTCCGCCTTTTTTGGCTTTAATTTATTGGGCAGGTAAAGGTCCTTCTTTGCAAGATGTGCTGCTTTTTCAATGGTGTCCACATCCTCCAAAATTAAATACGCCGCATTTTTCTGCAGGTATTTTATCGAGCTTACAAAATATGGCACCAGCTTACCGGCTATTTCAATAAACAGCGAATTGAACTTTATGGCCTCAATGCCGTCAAAATCGGTATAAATATGCAGCTCGCCCTTCAATCCCTTGGTTTTTATCGTGCTGCCTATTCTGAAACAATCTTCGGTTGTCATGGTACAATGTTTGGTTTCTTCGCTTATAGCGACAAGGTTAAAATAACAATGGCGAAAATCCTGTTAGGATCTTCGCCATTATATTATTTAGGAAGCTTTCCTGACTCTTATAGTCTTGCTTCTTGTGTCTGTTGCAGGAATTATTCAGCAGCTGGAGTTTCGTCAGCAGTAGCCTCAGGCGTTTCAGAAACTTCTTCTTCTTCAGCAGGGGCTTCAACTTCTTCAACCACAGGTGTGTTTTTAGCAACAATTGCAGCAGCTTTTGCTTCTTTCTTTTTAGCCTCGGCAGCCAAAGCAGCTTTACGCGCTTCGTCTTTTGCAGATACTAAGGTAGTTTTCTTACCGGTGATCTTTCCGTCTTTAGTATCAAGCCATTCCTGGAATTTTGTTTCAACCTGCTCTTCAGTTAAAGCACCTTTTTTAAGACCGCCCTGTAAGTGTTTTTTGTATAAAACACCTTTGTACGACAGGATTGCACGACAAGTATCAGTTGGCTGTGCACCACTGTTAACCCAATCAAGGGTTTTATCGAAGTTAATATCGATAGTTGCAGGGTTTGTGTTTGGGTTGTATGAGCCTAAACGCTCAATAAAACGTCCGTCACGCGGCGCGCGCGCATCGGCTACTACGATATAATAAAAAGGTTTTCCTTTTTTACCATGTCTTTGCAATCTGATTTTAGTTGCCATTTTTTTATTTTATGTATTCAACATTGTCCCCGGAGTTCTTTCTGCGGGGATGCAAAGGTAGGTATTTTATTTATTAATTTAAAATGATTTTATCATTTAGTTAATTAGAGGTTAGAGACTGGAGATTAGGTTGTTGGGGCTGGAAATCAGAGGTGAGGTTTAAATTGCACGCTTTGCTGTTAATATCCTTTTTTCTTATTAACTAATCTCTGGTCACTGACCTCTAATCTCTATCCCCTACTAATCTCTGATCTCCAGCCTCTAATCACTAAATTCAACTTTTTCTTTAAAAAATCAATGGATATGAGTACTATCGCAAAATAAATGAGTGCAAAGTTTATGGCCTGTTATGCAGGAAACGCATTTTATTAAAAATAATCGTTAATTTTACAGTTATGGCCCAAGCGCTTAATTTAACATATGCAGGATCTGCCTCTTAACGGACTTGGGTTCTTTTTTGATGACAACCCTAACCCTATGTGGGTTTATGAAATATCATCATTACGGGTACTAAAAGTAAATAAAGCGGCCACTGAGAGCTACGGTTACACGGAGGCTGAATTTTTGACGCTTACGCTCCGCGATTTACGTGACTCTTCTGAACTCAGTGCGCTTGATCGTTACCTGGCTGAAAACATGCTTGATTTAAAGGGAATTGTTCATGCGGGCATTTGGAGGCATAAAAGCAAAAGCGGCAACCTTATCTATGCCGAAATTTCGAGTCATGATATAACTTTTAAAGATTTGGCCTGCCGGATTGTGGTTGCTACAGACGTAAGCGAAAAAATCCGATACCAGGAAGAGGCTAAACTTAGGGAGCAGGAGCTTGAGTGGACCAAAAGCAGCCTCGAAGCACTGATCAACAATACCGAAGATCAGATCTGGTCGGTTGATAAGGAAACCCGATATGTTTACATGAACCAGGCATACCGCAACAAAATTGCACACTTAACCGGCATTGAACCCAAAGAGGGTGATTATTCATACCTGCATGCCGGGTTTGATGAACAGATCATTAAAACCTGGAACGGCTATTACAGCCGTGCGCTTGCCGGAGAAATATACACAGTAGTAAATGAAAGCATTGATCCTGATACAAAAGAACTGCTCTCTTTCGAAATAAGCTTTAACCCCATTTATAATGAAAAAGGTGAAATTACCGGGATAGGTTGTTTTGCCCGGAATATTACCCAAAGGCTTAAATCTGAAAAGGCTATTATTGACCAAAATGAACGCCTGCGCCATATTGCATCATTAACATCGCACGAGCTGCGCCGCCCGGTAGCGAGCATGCTGGGATTAATTGCCATTATGGACAGAAGGAATTTCTTTAACCCCGACAATAAAGAAATTATTGAACACCTGCTAACTGTTGGTAATGAAATTGACGAGGTGATCCGTTTAATAGTTGATAAAACCTTTATGGATCATTTACCTGGTAAATACCAGGCGCCCTAAAGCAAACGAAATACTCTTAAACAACTAAGGCCGGATTTTCCGGCCTTAGTTGTTTAAGAGCTTTATAACTCCTTATATGGCCAATATCTCCACTATCTTTAAAAAGTCAGGATTAATTTCGGCAATGTGCTTGGTGGCGTGTTCAAACGGCGTGTAGGCAATATCGTTATGGATCAACCCTATCATTTCGTTACGGTGACCAGCCATTAAAGCCTCAACAGCTGCAACACCAACACGGCTTGCCAGCACGCGGTCCATACATGAAGGCCTGCCGCCACGCTGAATGTGGCCCAATACCGACACGCGGGTATCATAATTAGGAAATTTTTCTTTTATCTGCCTGCCCACTTCAAAAGCATCGCCTGCTTCACCGTTTTCGGCAAGCATAATTATTTTTGACGATTTGTCTTTACGGCCCTTTTCAAGCTTATCAAATACTGCGTTAATATCGGTCGGGCTTTCGGGGATCAATATAGTTTCGGCGCCCGCCGCAATACCTGTACGCAAGGCGATCAAACCCGAATCGCGACCCATTACCTCAACAATAAACAGCCTGTCGTGTGATTCTGCCGTATCCCTTATTTTATCAACCGCATCAACCACGGTATTAATTGCAGTATCATATCCAATGGTAAAATCCGTGCCGCAAAGGTCATTATCAATAGTTCCCGGCAAGCCAATAACAGGGATGTCAAACTCTTCGCTAAAAGCCTTTGCGCCTCTAAAGGTTCCGTCGCCGCCTATGGCAACCAGGGCATCAACGTTATGCTTTTTCAATTGCTCATAAGCTTCCTTCCGGCCTTCGGGGGTTCTGAATTGCTCGCTGCGGGCCGTTTTTAATATGGTACCGCCGCGCTGAATGATGTTTGAAACGGATTTCCGGTCCATCGGGAACAAATCTCCCTTTATCATCCCTTCATAGCCCCGGCGAATGCCCGTTACTTCAATACCATAATAAATGGCCGACCGCACTACCGCCCTTATGGCAGCATTCATTCCCGGCGAATCACCGCCCGATGTAAAAAGTCCTATGTTTTTTATTTGCGTCATTTTATGATTGGCGCTGCTTCGCTCTGAAAAAAGTATCTAAATTAATGCTTTTATTAAGATATAACGGTAAAAAACCGCCACTCTTTTAAAAGTTCCGCGAATTTACACTATTTTTTCGGGAGAGCCGAGTGTTTTTATAAAAGAGGGGAGAAAAGAAGCAAGAGATAAGATGCAGAAATCAGGAGCCAAGATACAAGAATCAGGATAAAAATTATGTGACTGATATTATCACAGTTTTTTATATCCTGATTCCTAATATTTACTTTTTATTTTTAAAAGCAGCTATTCCGCTTTCCAAATATTTTAAATAACTGGCAATATTATAATTAGCAGGTGATGGGTTTATTATCTGCCCGCTGTCATCATTCATTAAATTCCCATCGCTGTCAAGCATCACATATAAAGGCTGTGAGTTTGCATTATATTTTGAGGCTTCAAAGTCGCTCCATTTGCCCCCTATGTTTGTTATTCTTTTTCCGCTGTATTCAGATGTAAATTGCTCTTGAGGCTCTAATGCTGCCTTATCATCCACTACAAGCTGAAGTAATATGAAGTCGTTTTTTAAATGGCTAAACACCCGAGGGTCTGACCATACATTACTTTCCATTTGGCGGCAGTTAACACAATTAAAGCCGGTAAAATCAATCAGTATTGGTTTGTGCAGCTCTTTTGATACCTGTAAAGCCTGGTCATAATCAAACCACGCATCCAGACCTCTTGTTTTGATCCTGTCATAATTGCCGGCGTATTTTTTAACTTTTATTGATGATTGCTTCGCATCGGGAGCTGCAGATGCACTACCGCCCGGAATTTGTGAAAGATCGAAATCCTGAGTAGCTATTGGCGGCAAAAATGCACTGATAGATTTAAGCGGCGCGCCCCATAAACCCGGGATCATATAAATTACAAACGCAAATACAATAATAGCTATAAATGTTCTCGGTACCGAAAGATAAGGTAGGTCGCTATCGTGCGAAAATTTGATCTTACCTATTAAATATAATCCCATTAAAAGGCCTATAGCAATCCATATTGATAAAAAGATCTCCCGGTCAAACCAGTTCCAGTGATAGGCCAGGTCGACATTTGATAAAAATTTTAACGCAAACGCCAGTTCCAGAAAGCCTAAGATCACCTTTACGCTATTAAGCCATCCGCCTGATTTTGGTAAAGTTTTTAGTGCCGACGGGAATAAGGCAAAAATGGTAAACGGTAGTGCAAGTGCCACCGAGAAGCCCAGCATTCCAACGGCCGGCCCCAGGCGGTCGCCTTTTGAAGCAGCATCAACAAGCAAAGTTCCAATTACAGGGCCGGTGCATGAAAATGACACCACAACCAGGGTTGAAGCCATAAAGAAGATTCCGGCAAGCCCGCCCTTTTCTGAATTTTGATCGAGTTTGTTGGCCAGTGAGCTGGGTAAAGTAATTTCAAAAGCTCCCAGAAACGAAATGCCAAAAACAACCAGCAGCAAAAAGAAAAATATATTAAAAATCCCGTTAGTTGCTAAAGCATTGAGCGCATCAGATCCAAACAGGATTGAAATAAGCATTCCAAGGGATACATAAATAACAATAATAGATAAGCCATATAATAATGACTGCAATATGCCCTTGGCCCGTGAACCGGCTTTCTTGGTAAAAAAGCTTACAGTTAAAGGTAATAAGGGATAAATACAGGGCAACAATATAGCTGTAAAGCCACCCAAAAGGCCTTTGATGAATATTTCCCACAGCGTCTTCGGCTTTTCGGCGGCTCCCGCTTTAATAATAGCAGGTTTCGCTTTTTTAAGTTCGGCTTGCTTTTTCTTAAAGGCAGCCAGGCTATCTGCAGCAGTAGGAATATCAGTAAACTGAACGTCGCCGGTTGATACAGCAGTATCTGCTTTTTTATTTTGAAGGGCCTTAACCGGATTTAAGCCTGCAATAAAAAATGCAATAACTGTAAACAGTAAAAACAACCCGGTTTTTGCAGAACGGCTTTTGAATGATCTCATTTTTGTTGCCGTAAATTATTTACCTAATGGAATAGAGAAATCAATATCTTCGGGCGGGAGGCATTTTTGATCGTTACAGGTCATATATTCCAGCTGGCCTTTAACGACGGTCGCGTTGGCAGATTTCAACTTTATTTTTTGCTGAAACACTACTGATTTTTCAAAATAGGTAACATCCATTTTAAACGTGGACTCATATTTTTTAATAGGAGTTGGCTGTATAGGCTTGCCAACTAAACTATATTCTTTTGAGGGAGTAAAAGTAAACGAGGTTTTGATTGGTCCGCCATCTTTCACATCTAATCCGTAAATGTGCCATTTATCGTCAATAGTGGCCTTTAAAAACACTACAGCTTCGGTAGGGCTTATTTTTTTGGCCGCGTATGACCATTTTACGTGCGATTCGATCTGGGCTTTAGCGCCCATACTTAAAATCAGGGCAACCGCTGCCAATAGTACTTTCTTCATTTTATAGTTTTATTTATTTTATTAGTTCATCTTTATGTTGTTCATTGGCTCAATGGTTCATTTGTGTATAGAGGTTTGTGCCGCCAGCTAATCAGATCCCTTCGATAAGACCAATGAACCAGTGAACAAATGAGCTATTGAACGAATGCGATTTCCTTCAGGCTAAACTCTAATTCTTCGCCCTTATTGTTTTTAACAACCAGCATCCCGTTGTCTTTTACATTATTAATAGCCCCATCAAACATTCCATCTTTCGATCTGAAACTTTTCTTTTCGTTTAACCAGTATAGTCGTTTTAAATAAGTATTCCTTACAAAAGAAATTTTACCGGCCTTTAAATTCAGATAATATGCCTCAATGTGCAGACAAATTTCGGATAATAAACCATTTAAATCATAATCCTGATGTAAGATTTGCTTTAATGATATGGCATTCGGCAGGTGGTTAGGGAAAGTTTCCTGGTTTATATTTAGGCCAATGCCAACAATGGCGTTTTTTATTTGTCCGCCCTGTATCATATTTTCAATTAGCATCCCGCCCAGTTTTTGGTCGGCGTAGTAAATATCGTTAGGCCATTTTATTTTTAATTTATCGCCAAGCAGGGGCGCCAAAGCATCAAAAACACCCAAACTAACAGCGCGAACAAGGTCAAACTGATCAGTAACGGGTAAAAAGGTTGGTTTTAATAAAATGCTGAATGTTAAATTTTTACCAGGTTCGGCATGCCAGCCGTTTTGTTGCTGGCCTCTGCCTGCATACTGGTTTTCTGCCATAATGACTGTTCCTTCAATCAATGGCTTGGAATTTGACGCTAAATCTTTAAGAAAGTTATTTGTTGAATCAACTTGTTTAATTGTTATAAAATTTTGTCCAACAAATAACCCCGAAAATATGTTATTTTGCAAAGTATAATATTTTTAGATACGAAATCGTTCAAAACTAATTCTTTTTGATGGTAAAAAACAAAGCGTTAAGTGAATCTGCTTATATTTCTGAGTTAGCCATACACGGCATCCAGGAAAAAAAAGGAAATGATATTATCAGGTTAGACCTTCGTAATATATTTAGTTCGGTGGCTGATTATTTTGTGATATGCCATGCCGATTCAACCACCCAGGTAAAAGCCATAGCAAATAGCATTGAAGATGAGATTTACAAAGCCACTCAACAGGATCCTTACAGAAAAGAAGGCCTGGAGTATGGCGAATGGATACTGCTGGATTATATAGATGTTGTAGTACACGTTTTCAGGACCGATAAACGTGAATTTTATGGAATGGAAGATCTTTGGGGCGATGCTGAAATTAAAATGTACAAAAGCGCCTAAGCATCCGCAACAATTGCGTTTAAATACGCGTCATCATCATACCGTAAATTATTAAATTAAAAGATTGTAAGTTTGAGCTTGTAAAGAAATGAAAGATAATAAATTGGAAAATCCAAAACCGATCCGGAAAATACCGAATAAAAAAATCACTCCCAAACCACCAAAACCAAACATTATGTGGTTTTATGCCATTATTGTTGTGGTATTGCTGGTTGTGGCAACGTTATTAAATACAACTACTTCAAACCCCATAACTTTTCAAAAGTTTGGTGAAATGCTTAAACAGCACGATGTAGAAAAAGTTGTGGCCTACCGCAGCGGCGACCTTTTTGTTGCCGAAGTTTATATTAAAAAGGAAAGCTTAAACAAGCAGGAATATGCTGATGCCAAAAAAGATACGCGCCCTTTAAGCATGGGCAGCGCCGAAGGGCCCCAATACACATTTTCGGATGCTACCTATGAAGGGATAAAGCAATCAATAAACAATGCCGAAAAAGATTTTGGCTTTACCGAAGATCAAAAAGTTCCTGTTAGCATTGAGCCGGGCCATGAAAGCCTTTTATCAAACTGGTTTGTACAATGTATAATAATGGCGGTATTGCTGGTTGCAGTATGGTTGTTTATTATGCGCCGCATGAGTGGCGGTGCAGGTGGCGGCCCGGGGGGTCAGATCTTTAACATTGGTAAATCAAAGGCTACTCTGTTTGATAAAGAAGCCCAGGTTTCGGTAACATTTAATGATGTGGCCGGTTTGGAAGAAGCCAAGCAGGAAGTAATGGAGATTGTGGATTTCCTTAAAAACCCTAAAAAATATACCAACCTTGGGGGTAAAATACCAAAAGGCGCCTTGTTGATAGGTGCGCCGGGTACAGGTAAAACCTTGCTGGCCAAAGCTGTTGCCGGCGAAGCGCAGGTACCTTTCTTCTCCCTGTCAGGATCAGATTTTGTTGAAATGTTTGTTGGTGTGGGTGCGTCACGGGTTCGTGATTTGTTCCGCCAGGCAAAAGACAAGGCTCCATGTATCATATTTATTGATGAAATTGATGCCATTGGCCGTGCCCGTGGTAAAAACAATATTGTTGGTGGTAATGATGAGCGCGAAAACACACTGAACCAGTTGCTGGTTGAGATGGATGGTTTCGGTACCGACTCAGGGATCATTATCCTTGCTGCAACTAACCGCCCCGATGTACTGGATTCGGCATTATTACGTCCGGGTCGTTTTGACAGGCAGGTATCAATTGATAAACCCGATCTGATCGGCCGCGAGCAGATCTTTAAGGTTCACTTAAAACCTGTTAAACTCGCCGAAGGTGTTGATGCTAAAAAATTATCGGCACAAACTCCTGGTTTTGCAGGCGCCGAAATTGCCAACGTTTGTAACGAGGCTGCTTTGATTGCTGCCCGTAAAAATAAAGAGGCGGTTGATATGCAGGATTTCCAGGATGCTATTGACCGTGTTATTGGTGGTTTGGAGAAAAAGAACAAGATCATCTCCCCGGAAGAAAAACGCATCGTTGCTTACCACGAAGCCGGGCACGCTATTGCAGGCTGGTTTTTGGAACATGCCGATCCGCTCGTTAAAGTATCTATCGTTCCGCGTGGTGTTGCCGCTTTAGGCTATGCCCAATACCTGCCAAAAGAACAGTTTTTATATACTACCGAACAACTAATTGACGGGATGTGTATGACGCTGGGTGGCCGTGTTGCCGAAGATATTACTTTCGGAAAGATCTCTACCGGTGCGCAAAATGACCTTGAACGGATTACCAAGCTTGCTTATGCCATGGTTACCATTTATGGTATGAATGATAAAGTAGGCAATGTATCATTTAATGATACCCAGGGCGAGTACCAGTTTAATAAACCATACTCTGAAAAAACTTCGGAGCTGATTGATGTGGAAGTACGCAACCAGATAGCCGAGGTTTACGAGATGACCAAAAAGCTGTTGCTTGATAAAAGAGAAGGCCTGATTAAATTGGCTGATAAGCTTTTAGAAAAAGAGATCCTTTTCCAATCAGACCTGGAAGAGATCCTGGGCAAGCGTCCTTTTGATAACCGTACTACTTACGATGAGTTTGTAAACGGCCCGGAAGCTGACCAAACACCAGCTGCTAAAGCTTTAATCCCCGAAGGCGTTGCCGATCATTCAGGTACTTTTGAAAGAAACCCTGAAGAAAAAGAAGCAAATACTAAAGAATAAGCGCAAAGCAGAAAGCTTAAAGTCCAAAGCAAAAAAGAAAAATATCTTTTAGCTTTGGACTTTTTGTTTTAAGCTTGTAATAATTAATTTTAAGTTCTACATCTAAAGACAAAGCAGATTAACTTTCAGCTTTTGTCTTTTTGCTTTCTGCTTAAAAATGAGGGATATAACAACACCGAAAGAAAAACTGCTAAAAAAGATCCGCAAGGCGCTTTTGGAGAAAAGGGACAACCCTTATCCAAATCTGGAAGATCTGCCACATTACCCGCCGTCTGACGAGCTTAACGAGGTAATGTTTGCCGAGCAGTTTACTTCTATATCAGGCCAGTTTGTTTTTTGTGAGGACGAGGTCAATTTTATTGAGAATTTACTTGAACTTGCCGAAGAGCGCAAATGGCACAAGATCTATTGCTGGGAACCGGCACTGCAGGAAGTATTAACCCGCTTTGAATATCCCTTTTACGAAACCGATAAAGATTTTGAGCAGGCCGATGTCGGCTTTACGCTTTGCGAAGCATTAATTGCGCGCAATGGCAGCATTTTACTTTCAAACGCTAATATGGCTGGCCGTCGGTTAAGCATTTATCCGCCAGTACACATTGTATTAGCCTACACGTCACAATTGGTGCTTGATCTTAAAGATGGGTTTAAGCTGATAAAAGAAAAATACGGCAACAACCTGCCGTCAATGATCAGCAACGTTACAGGTCCCAGCCGCACAGCTGATATTGAAAAAACACTGGTTTTAGGCGCACACGGGCCTAAGGAATTGTTTGTGTTTTTGCTGGATGGATAAGGAAGAGAGATTTAGGATTGCAAGAAACAGGAATCAAGATGCCCGCGTACTTTACATATTGATCGTTCATTGTTTTGATCTTGACTCTTGATTTCTTGACTCTTGTATCTTAATCGCGCAATTTCAAATCTTCCAGCTTGCTTTCTTCCAGTACAACCCTTTCACTCGTTTTACCTTTTCCATATTGCCATTTTATAAGCCTTATGCAGGCGTCAGCTACCTCAATACCTGTTATATCACCATCATCAAAGCAACAGCAGCCGCTGTTAAAATAAGTATCTAAATAGCCTTTAAAATCAGGCGGCATAAAAGGTTTAAGGTGCAGCTTATCAATTTTACTTTGCAATACAGCAGCTTCAGCGGTGTCGTTATTTTGTTTTGCAATCCCTAATTTTTCATACAGGGATTCAAGTTGTGTTAGCGACCTGAAAACTGGCTGGTGCGTATGCCCGGTTATTAATATGATATTTTCCTTCTTCGAGCTCCATTCGTACATTATGCGGTTATGATCGCTTTTTAGCTCGTTGTTGTTTGCAGGTGTGTTAGGGTTTATCCTTAAATATGCCTGGAACGGCCCCCAAATATCCGATACAAACCACTTGCTGAACCAGTTACCGTCGCTTTGCAGATCGCCCTGGTGGCCGTGGGTCATGTAAATTTCAAAGGGTTTATCTTTAACAGTAGTTTTAAGTATTGCACCTTCATAAATCTCAACTTTTTGCCCGTAGATACTTTGAAGCCCAACTGCCGCAAGCGGATCATTATCCCAATAAAGATCATGGTTGCCAAAGATCTTGATAAAGGCTTTGCGGGCAATGAACAGTTTCTCGGCCTCAAAGGTTGCTTTATTATGCCGCTTTACGGTAATAAAAAGGTTCTCCCAAAGTTCCTCGCTATCGCCCAGGTTTATATAAAAAAAGTGATTTTTATTGTAATATTCTAAGGCAGCCAGGTAGTTTTTAGCGGCTTTAGCAAAAACATCGGCTCCGTCACGGGCTCCTTTATGTTGGTCTGACAGGATGATGAATTTATCTGTGGCGGTATCAAAAGGGAGTATCTGCCCTTTCTTTGTTTTATTTGCTTTAATTTGATTGTAAAGATCGCTTAATGCCTTATCAACCCTTCTTTTATCAGGCCTTGATGAAATCCGGTTGGCAAGCGCTACTACCGGCTTGGTAAAAATAACTTGTAAAAATTTACGCATCAGCAGGTTAACGTTGATAAATGGATTTTGTTTAATTACCTATTCCCGTATTTAGGGCAAAACCCTATATAAGCAATTTATTCTGAATTTTCACCCCGTTAAATAACGGTCTTTTATGCGTTAAAATACGGTAAAAATACCGTTATTTAACGGGGGTAAATTTGTAAGGGCAAACCTTATCTTCATGCCTCATTAACTAACCTTTAATCAATTTATTATGTCATCAGTAATCGACAAAACCTTAGCGAAAAGTTTAATCAACAACTACCAGACTCAAAATTCAACAGCAGGCGGACCGGCATTGGTAACACCCGACGGGCAATTTTTGAATGGCTTTTTTATTACCCGCAGATGTTTA
>JAQBOS010000646.1 GCA_028287925.1 Mucilaginibacter sp.
AGCAAACTGAACAACTGGTGGTAAAAGTGATCAGCTGGTATAAAAAATACCGCGAGATCCTTAATTCTGATATTATCCATTTGCGCAGGGCTGATGGCCGCGATTGGGATGGAATACTGCATTCAAATCCTGCTTTAAAAACCAGGGGACTGATAATGCTATACAATCCAACAAAACAACCCATTACCCGAACAATAAAAGTCCCCTTGTATTATACCGGGTTAACCAATATTGCTAAAGTACGCGAGAAAGAAGGAGCAGCTAAAACCTATAAATTGAACAGGGATTATACCATTGATATGACCTTTACTATCGCGCCCGAAGATTATACCTGGTTTACGATGGAGTAGGTGAAAAATCATTATTGGCGCCTGTTTTTTGAACTGGTGCCCTTGAAAGATTCACGAAGTTTTAGAAACTTCGTGAATCTTACTCTATTACCATAAATTCATTACCACCTGTCATTGCGAGGTACGAAGCAATCGCACGCTATACAGAGCCAACAGAAAGGTATTGAACTTTCTACGACAGACTTACATAGTTCGCGATTGCTTTGTACCTCGCAATGACATGATGGAGATTGCTTCGTGCTTGCCCCCTCATGTCAAGTATCCGATTGCCACCGGGTAAGATCAGATAATCCTTTAAATCCTAAAAATCCCGGTTCAGCATTACTCCTTCACCTTATCCCAGCTATCCCTGTTAAAGGCCAGCACTTTAATGGCTTTGCCGCTTGCATCCATGGTAAATTTTAGCGGGAACATGGCTTCTTTATTTAAAAACTCGTTATCGGCTACGGCTATAAAGGGGATCTCCCTGTCGTCCCAAAGCTGCTTGAGCACCAGGCCATCGGCGGTGGCGGTTATGGTTAAAAAAGTGCCCTGTCTTTCTTCAAACTCATATTTGCCTTCGTAGGCCTTTAGCTGAGCAGCGGTAAGTTTAAGCTCTTTTACGGGCGTGTAATTTTTAACCCTTGTAAGCTGGTCTTTATCCCCCACGGCAGCTCCGGTAATTTCGCCGGCATCGCTTTTGGTGAAGGTAATAGGAATGGTTTCATCGCCGTCATTGTCCAAGGTTTCAAAGACAAGATCGCCTTTGCGGGTTAACACAAATTGCTTGGTACCGTCAATAATTTTGGCAAGCAGGGTTTTGTTGGCAACAGTAATTTGTATATAACCATGCTGGTTGCTCTTAAGCTGGTAAATGCCTTCAAAGGCTTTCATGGCTGTGGTATCGACAACTGTCGTTTTAACTGCAATGGTGCGGGCCTTAGCAGGATTGATAAAACACAGACTTAATACAATAAAGGGCAGCAGCAATACATACCTGTACAGCCGGGTTGCGGGGTTTCTTCTTAGGTTGATCATATTGATTAGGTTTATTTTGTTGATAACGTGCGGATTAGGGATTAAGTATTTGAGAGGGGTGGAATTGTTGTTGTGATGCATGATGTGGTTTTGAACCTTGATTAAAGGATTTAAGGATGAGCAGGACGAATTGCAGGCGGACAGGTGGGTAGTCTTCATTGTTTAATGGGCTTGCTGAATTGTTACCGGATAAGATCAGGTAATCCTTTAATCAAGTGAATCATGGTTCAAAATAGTGTTTCACCCTGTTGCGTAACGTGTCGCTCAATTAGCGAACGGAACAAACGCAGGAGCGACATCAACAACTTGTCATTGCGAGTAGCCATCAGGGTGCACTCTGAAAAAGATAAAGAATGACGTTGGTTTGGGGGAGATATAGCAGCTTTGTAAAAAAAACAAGGCAAGCTACATAACCCGACAATCCATTGGTGCCTTCCGAGCCCGACTGCGAGTTTGGGACTGTCACTCTTTGAAAAAGATATTATAGGGAACCATCCTTACGGGCGGGTTCACCATGCTTTTAAGCTTAAACATCCATTAAGAGGGACAGAGCTTGCCAAGTTTTTATAAAAAAAGAACGATGAGCAAAGCTATCAAAAACAAGAAGAAAAAAAGATTTGGAAAAGATGCGGGTAAAAAGCTGGAACGTTTTGGGTTGATCCATCCCCATTCAGCAGGGATTGATGTAGGGAGTATGCTGATGGTAGTATCCTATACCGATCAGCAAGGCATTATCCACCTGCGGGAGTTCGACAGCTTCACCCAAAGTCTTTACCTTTTGGCAGAATTATTACAGGAGCATGGCGTTGAAAAGGTAGCAATGGAAGCCACAGGGCCTTATTGGCAGGCGTTGTACGGTATACTGGAAAGCTATGGCATGGAAATGATATTGGTTAACCCCAGCCACTACAGGAACGTGGCCGGCCGGAAAACCGACATCAATGATGCGGGGTGGCTTCACCAGTTATTAGCCCATGGCCTGTTAAGAAACTCTCATATCGCTCCGGAACTAAACCGGGAGCTTAGACAATATCTTCATGAAAGGGATGTTTATAAAAAGCAAAAAAGTGACACCCTGAACCGGATCCAAAAAACGCTTACGCTGATGAACATTAAAACGCAGCACCTTATAAGTGATATAGAGGGAGTAGCAGGAATGAAATTGCTGGATGCGATCTGTTCCGGCATACATGAACCGGATCAGTTATTGAAAATTATTTATTCCAAACAGTTAAAAGCCAGTCCTGACGACCTGCTTAGTTCGTTAAAAGGGAATTACCAGGAGCAATATATCAATGTACTTTCCCTGACATTGAAGACCTATAACTTTTTTATGGATCAGATGCAGGCCTATGAAACCCATATTGAAAGGACACTGGGGAAGATGCTGTCCTATGATCCCACTCCAATAGAAAAGAAAAAAGGCCTGGTGAGAAAGAACCAATACAGCATTAACCTGAAAGGTTATCTGCAGGCAATTTTTGGAACAGATCTTACAGAAGTAGAAGGCCTGGATGAGATAAACCTGCTGACGATCCTTGCAGTAACCGGAACAAATATGAAGAAATGGCCCTCCGCCGGGCACTTTATAAGCTGGCTTAACCTTTCACCCCGACCCAAAATATCGGGAGGGAAAGTCATTGGCTATGAAAAGCGGATCACCAATAATCCCGCAACCCAAGCCTTTCGGATGGCCGCAAACAGCCTATGGCAGAGCAAAGGGCCAATGGGACAACAATACCGGCGGCTGGCAGCAACCAAAGGAGCAGCTAAAGCGATAAAAGCAGTAGCCAGAAAGATTGCCGTTATCTTTTACAACCTTGTGCTCAAAAAAGAAGCCTACGATCCAGCCAGAATACAGCCGGATATAGAGAAACAAACAGCAAGAGAAGTTGCACGGCTGCAAAAAAAGTTAGCCAAATTGGGATATACCACGCAAAAGGCAGCCTGATTATGAGTGACTTACAATGACGTCATTATACGGAACGAAGCAATCGCGAACTGTGCAAAACCGCTTTGCAGGTTGTACACCTATCTATTCGCCCTGTAACGTTCGCGGTTGCCACGCTATCGCTCGCAATGACAAGTTGAAACTAATCCATTCACCACTCACTATTTCACACTCCACTCATGTATCCCCGTCGAGTTATCAGCGGGCAGCTGCACCTCCATCTTCAATGCCGTAGTTTCTACAGGTTCAAAATTCAAAACGTTGTAGGCATCCATACTAATTACGTAAGGAGTGGTAGTTTTTACAGGCACCCATTCCTCCCCTTTTTTGTAAAAGATCTTGTATGATACCGGGATGCGGCAGCCGCCCCATGGACCATCGTCAAACCAGTAAACTTTTGATTCGGAAACGGTATGCGGCTTGTCGAAATCGTACTGAACAAATTCGGCTGTGTTTTGCTTTGGCCACCAGTGCAGGTATGGCATACTGGCATCTTTAGAGTCCTGCGGATCATACTGATCATTCAGGGCTTTCAGCATGCGTTTATTTTTTATCGAGCCTGATACCTTGCTGGTGCTGGCAATGGTTGGCGCAGGTTTTGGCATGGAGGCCGATGCTTCGTAAGGAATCCAAACAGTCATTTCACTCGGACCGCGGTTTGCCCAGGCATAATACGGGATGGCGGTAACGCTTTGGTCAGTTTCAAGCAACTGGTCGGTATTTAGCTGGCGTTTGCTGCTTTTGCCCTGGGCGGTTATTACTTCCACACCGTTCAGCATATCAGGTTTGTACAGGGCATTGCTAACGGCCATTTTATTTACGGTGATGTTTTGCACGGTGCTGTCGCGGTTATCCGGGCCCTCCAGGCAATACACAATAGGGCCGCGCTGAAAGGCAAAGCGGTTAACATCAGCTTTAACCAGTTTGTTGGCAATAACCTTTTGGGTCTCCATTGGCAGGTTCATGGTAACCATATCTCCCTTTTTCCATTTGCGGGTAATTACGGCATAGCCTTTTTCGGTTTGATAGGCAAGCGGTTTGCCGTTTATGCTGATGGTAACCGGGGCAGGGTTTTGATCCATAAAGGTATACAGCCCGCCCGGAACAGGTTTAGCCAATGCCCAGCCCGGGATGCGCACCCTTAAAGTAAAGGCGCTGCTTTTTGCGGGATTCAGAGTAAGGTCAACCTTGCCTTTCCATGGGTAATCAGTGGTTTGGACGATGTTTACCTTGCCGGCAGTAAGCATAATATCGCTGCTGTTGCTCATAAACAGGTTTACATACAAGTCGTTTTTATCATGAGCATAAACATAGCCGGGAACGGAGGGTAAAAAACGCGTCATGTTACTGATGCAGCAGGCGCAGCTAAACCATGCACTCCGCTGGTTCTGACTCATGGACGATAACACATTCGGATAAAAGAACCGGTTGCCGCTCAGCGACACGCCCGAGAGCAGTCCGTTGTATAAGGTGCGTTCTAAAATATCAATATACTTGGCATCGCCATGCAACAAAAACATGCGGCTGTTCCAGTACACATTGGCAATAGCAGCACAAGTCTCAGCATAAGCTGACATGTTTGGCAACTGGTAAGCATCGCCAAAAGCCTCGCCAGCATTAGTTGCGCCTATGCCACCTGTTATATACAGCTTTTTATCTACCACATCATTCCAGATCTCGTCAATGGCATGCAGGTACTGCTGGTTGCCTGTAAGCGCGGCAACATCGGCCATGCCGGTGTACATGTAGGCTGCGCGTACGGCATGTCCTTCGGCTTCGTGCTGGTCGACCACCTTTTTATCTGCCTGGTTATAGGATTCACCTTTAGGGCCGCGTACATCTAAAAAGAACTTGGCAAGATCTAAATATTTTTTGTTGCCCGTAACGCGGTATAGCTTAGCCAAACCTATCTCCACAATCTGGTGACCGGGGTATTCTTCTATCTTGCCATAACCAAAAGTGCGGGTAAGCAGGTCGGCATTTTTTATGGCGATGTTTAGCAGGGTGCGCTTGCCGGTAGCCTGGTAATGCGCCACAGCAGCCTCGTAAAGGTGGCCTGCGTCATACAATTCATGGCTCAGAATTTCTTCATTCTGCCAGCGTTTAGCGCCGATCCATTCGTGCGGCTTTTTAGTATTCACGGTGCGGAAGGTATACAGGTAGCCATCCTTTTCCTGCGCTGCGCCAATAATGTTTATCAGGGTATCAATATATTTATCAAGCTTAGGGTTGCTTTTTACCTGCATGGCGTATGATGCGCCTTCAATCACCTTATAAATATCGGTATCGTCAAAAGGAAACTCGCTCAGCTTATCGCCATCCAATAGTTTTGCTGCACGAAGGAAATTATCAACCCGGCCATTGGCTTTGCATTGCGCCAGTACATAAGGGATGGTAACATTGGCATTAACCTCCATCTTTGGCTCCCAAAACCCATCGTTAACATGCACTTGTGTAAAGGGTACAGGTTGGATTGGATAGTCCTTTTGTTGTGCCGATACCTTGCCTGCGCAGCATATCGAACAAAAAAATATAAATGAAGCTATTTTATTTAACATGAATTTACATGACATGCGCAAGCTGGTTTAATATTAATAAAACGAAAATTAAGATAATTTAACGCAGGATAAAAATAAGGAGCCTGTTTAAGCTTTATTAACAATAAATTGGCAAGTTGTAGTTGTATTTTAGCATGGGGAGGGGAAAGTCGATGGTCCATAGTCCATAGCAGGAAAGATAATTAATGGTGAATTGGCAAAAGGGAAGGGTAAATAACAGTGTGTTGGTTTGCACTGGCGTGAATATCGCGCGCAGAGTTTACTCACCCGGTCATTGCTTCGCTCGACCTGCCCTCTCTTCGCTACGCGTAAAGAGGGCCACAAAATCTTTTTATTTTTTATTTTCCTCACCTCTTTCCGCCGCAGTCGACCAGCGTAGCGTCGTCGGATGAGTCAACTATACGCCGTGCATTGGCGTAAATGCATTGGCGTGAATATCGCGCGCAGAGTTGACTCACCCGGTCGACGCTACGCTGGACCTCCCTCTCTTCCGCAAGCGGTAAAGAGGGAAGAGGAAGTTTTTATGTTAAATGTTGTTTGATCTTTTTTAATACTGTTTGTATATCATTAAGTATTTGTGAATTATCAAACCTGAGGATCTTTAAACCTAAAGCAATTAATACTTCTTCACGATTTTTGTCATATTCTTTTTTAAAATCATGAATCGGTCCATCAGCTTCAATAACCAATTTTGCTTTATGACAATAGAAATCGGGAATATAATATAGTTTTCTGCCAAATCCCGATTCAACACAAATGGGATATTGCCTTAAAAATTTATGCTCAAATAATTTTCTGTTCCTAAGATAGTGCCACAGAGCCTTTTCCGCGGCAGTTTCACGTTGCCTTAGTTCACGGCATAACTCAATTATAGATGGCATGAATAAAGATAAAAATAAAATCATTTTCCCTCACCTCTTTCCGCCGCAGGCGAAGAGAGGTCGACCAGCGTAGCGTCGTCGGGTGAGTCAACTCTACGCCATGAATTGAAGGATAAGGATATCGGAGTCCCCTCAGGAAAGGCAATATAGCTGATCAGCAGCCAGGTTTTTACAGGCCCTGAAGCATTCGTTGCGGATGATAACGGGGAGCGTATCTTCGCTCTTAAACTTAAAAACAGCTATCCCCCCTTCAAAATGATAATGGATATGATATTGCAGCTTATCATGATGGGCTGGCTTATTTCCGGCGCTGCGGTGATAGAACCACGTAGCATAAGTTCGTTCTATTTCAAGCAGGCAGTTATTGAATTTTTCAATTATCCTTAAGCAAGCTTTCGCTTCATCGCCAATATAAAGTATATTGTTAAAGTGGATCCAGTTTGTTATGGGCGCTCTGTTCATTATCAATAATTTATTGAGGCAAGGTACGCGCCAAATATGAAATTGGAATGAAAGTTATGTTAATTGATGTTAAAATTGAAGGAAAGAAGCAAGATTGCAAGAGTCAGGAATCAAGACTGTATGAATCGAGCATAATAACCAGGTAAAAAGACCCAATAGCCTGCATATCCTCATGCCTTTTTCATCTTCACATCCGCATATCTGCACATTCGCACATTCTTTTTATCTTGATTCTTGGCTCTTGACCTCTTGCATCTTATTTCCCTCCGTCTCCGCTCAACTCAGGCTGGTAGTGCAGGCCCGGGGTAAGCCAGTGCAATAGTATTATCCTTGAATACCTGAAATTAAATGGCGACAAAATAACACCTACTGATAATATAATAAGCACATACAACCAGGGGTTACTACTGCCGGTTAGAATATGAATGGCAACTGCCATGGTTACCATTTCGGCAACAAACATGGCGTAACTAACCAGCATGGCCACATAAAAATAGCCTGGCTCACGTTCATAAACCATCCCGCAATGCGGACAGGTTTTATTCATTACCTGCAATTTAAAGCCGTACATTGGGGTTGCAAACATATCCCCCCTGCGGCAACGCGGACATTTGCCGTGTACTACTGCCGGCCACATAGGCAAGCCTTTTTCTGGGTTAGTCATGATGATTTTGATTTAAAATATTTTTTCTGAATTCTTCGGGGGTAACTCCTTCAGTCTTTTTAAAAAACTTGGTAAAGTAGGAGTTATCACTAAAATTAAGTTCAAATGCAATTTCGGTAATAGTTAATTGCTGGTTGGTAAGCATCCGTTTAGCTTCCAGCATTGTGCGGTTCCTGATCAGCTCACCGGCCTGTAAACCCAGCAGGTCTTTACAAATAGCGTTTAAATGATTGGGGGTGATGTATAGCAACGCCGCATAATCTTTCGGCAGCTTAAGGCTTTTATAATGTACCTCAATAAGTTTTTGAAAGTTTTTTAATAGCGTTTGATTGTATGATGCCGGCCCTTTGTTGCTTCCGCCTGCACTAAAGCGGTTAATTAAGATAAATACCTGTAGCATTAAAACCCGCATCAGGTCGGTGGTTTGCATGGGCGAGCTTTCCCACTCCTTAATTATTTCTTCAAACAGGTTTTTTATTTGCGGGTGAAGGTCCTGGGGCAGGTTAATTACCGCATCGTTAACATCACCGCTAAAAAAGGGGAATTTTTCCAAATAAGAGGCGTTCAATAAAAACGACTGAAAAAAAGAATCGGAAAAGTTAATGATGTATCCGTCTGTAAAACCTTCAAAGCTCCAGGAATGTACCTGGCCGGGGATCATAAAATAAATTTGATTTGGCTTTACAACAAAGTTCTCAAAGTCAATGGTATGGCTGCCCCCTCCATCGGTAAAAAATACCACATGATAAAAAGTATGCCTGTGGGCTGCGTGCAGGTTTTTATGATGATTAAGATAAGGCGCAAAACGGCTTACCAATATATCATCCTGCCTGAAATCAGACAGAGTGCAAATATCATAAACAGGTGTGCTTTGTAACATGATCCAAAACTAACTACAATATCACCATTAATAATGGTATTATTTACAAGTTTTGTGGTACTAATTAAGGAAAGATGCAAGAAATTAAGAATCAAGATACAAGAGGTCAAGAATCAAGATACAAGAAGTTAGGAATCAAGAAGTGAGGGATCAAAATGATATGAATTAGGGTTAAATGACGTAGCCAACACTATTGAAAGCGCTATATCCGGTTATTTAACGCGAACCTCTTGAATCTTGACCTCTTGATTCTTGCTTCTAATCTCCTGCTTCTCTTCAAACGCCCATTTGTAAACAACATCTTCCAGG
>JAQBOS010000647.1 GCA_028287925.1 Mucilaginibacter sp.
AGATCCGATAATTGAGCCCTATCAAACCAAACATGGCTTAATTTCGGAAGATATACTGGTAAAGCAGGTTGATATGGTAATATGCACAAGTAAAGAACTGCGCAATAAAAAAGCCTTACTAAATCCAAATGCTTACTTTATACCAAACGCGGCCAACATAAGCCATAGCTTAAAAACTCTTGATCCCGGCTTAAAGGAATCTTCAATTTTAGCGGGTATAAAAAAACCAATAATAGGCTATTTTGGCGCCATTGAGCGCCGGATAGATTATGACATGATGCAATTGCTTTTTAAAACCAACAGCGATAAAAGTTTTGTAATGATAGGGCCCATTGACAGGTATTATATAAAGGAAGAAGAGTATAATGCACCTAATTTATACCTCCCCGGCCCTGTTCCGTACGAGGAAATGCCTGCCGTATTAAAAGGATTTGATGTTGCCATAATACCATTTAAAAAAGATGAGGTAAGCAGCGATATATTCCCGTTAAAGCTTTTTGAATACCTGGGATCGGGCAGGCCAATAGTATCTACAGATTTTAACCCCGACCTAAAAGATTTTACTTTTGAGACGGTGCCCTATTGCACAACTGCTGCAGAATTTTCCGATGCTATCGAAATTGCATTGAACGATACTGTTGCCTTACAAAAAAGAAGGCTTGAAGTTGCAGCCGATAATACATGGGAGCATCGCCTAAGTGAAATAAAAGACCTTTTGGAAATAAATTTTGATAAAAAAAGAACCGGTTCTTCATCGTAAGTTTAAAAAAATAATTAAACCTAATCGTTTAATTAAAACTTACGTATAACACTGTAATATATGGAAATTATCAGATTTATTGCGGCAATTATAACAAGCATACTGTTTATTTACCTGGGTGCATACAGTTTATACCTGTTTATTTTTTCGGTAGCAGGTAAGCTGGTAAAAATTAAAACGCCTCCCCAAAGTGCAACTCTTGCAAAATTTGTTATTTATATCTGCTCCTATAAAGAAGACGAGATCATATTAAATTCGGCTGCCAGTGCTGTAATATTGGATTACCCTAAGCACCTGTTCCATATTTGTGTAATTGCCGATTCCTTAAAACCCGAAACGGTAGCCCAATTAAAACAAATGCCGCTCCAGGTTTTAGAAGTTGTTTTTGAAAGCAGTACAAAATCAAAAGCATTACATAAAGCCATTGAAAACACAGCAGATGGATTTGATGCCGCCATAGTTTTTGATATAGACAATGTAGCCGCTCCTGATTTTTTATACCAGATAAACAATTACCTGCAAGCCGGCAACCGGGTGATCCAGGGGCACAGGGTTGCAAAAAATACAAATACCTCAGTAGCCGTACTGGATGCCATAAGCGAAGAGGTTAACAATCATATTTTTCGCAAATCACAAAGGGTTTTTAATCTTTCTGCAGCCATTATTGGCTCGGGGATGGCATTGGAATATAAGTTATTTACCCAGGTTATGATGCGGATCGACGCAGTTGGCGGGTTTGACAAAGAAATGGGCCTTCTGCTTACTAACGATAAAGTTACCGTTGCCTACGCTAATGATGCTTTGATATACGATGAAAAGGTAAGCAATAAGGAAGTATTCAAAAAACAAAGACGCAGGTGGCTTTCAGCCCAGTTTAATCTGCTTAAGAAATACGGAAGCAGCGGATTTTCAGCATTATTTACGGGGAAATTTGATTATTTAAATGAAGTATATCAATTATCAATTTTGCCAAGGGTACTCATGCTGGGGTTAATGCCCTTTATGCTGCTGGTTTCATTAGTGTTACCAGGCATAGGTCCTGATTGGCATTTATGGCTGGCCGCAACTATTTGCTGTTATATTGGTATATTATTTGCTATACCCATTACTTTTTATAACAAAGATTTTTTGGGAGCGTTGATCAGGATCCCGGCAATATTTTTCGCAATGCTGCTGTTATTGTTTAAGCTAAAGGGGGCAAATAAAAAATTTATACATACTCCTCATACTCATAGCGGTAAATAGACGCCCCTAATAGTAATAAAGTTGTTACTTTAAAAAGTAATATTATATATTTAGAGTGTAATATGCTTAAAGTTGCACCCGGTTAGCCGAAACAAACTGTAAAATGACTACCCCTATCCATTTTAATACTGTAAATAATTTGAACGAAACGCTTGTTGATTATCCCAGGGGGAAAGCGCTCCCTTATTTTATTAATGAATGTGCAAAAAAATACACAGATAAGGTAGCCGTTAAATTTCATGGCAGGGCCATTACTTACAGGGAACTATTTGAAAGTTCAAATAAGCTTGCTAAAATACTGGTAGGTAATAATATAAAAACAGGTGACATTGTTGGGCTGGCTCTTGACCGCTCGCCCGAAATGATCATCGCCCTGTTAGCTATTTTAAAATCAGGCGCAGCCTATATTCCCCTTGATCCCGAATATCCAAAGGACAGAGTTGATTTCATGCTGGAGGATTCGTCAGCCAAAATATTATTAACCTCAAAAAAATACCATAACCACTTTACATCAAACGCGTCTGAGATCCTGATAGAGGATGCATTTGCGAAGTTTGACAGCTACACAGCCGAAGAGCCAAACGTAGAAGTTGGCGGGAACGATCTCGCATACGTATTATATACATCAGGATCAACAGGCAAGCCCAAAGGTGTGCAAGTCCGGCATTTTAACCTTGTAAATTTTTTGCTGAGCATGCAAAAAGAACCGGGCATGAGCGCTAATGATAAAATATTAACTGTTACAACTATTTCGTTTGATATTGCGGGGCTTGAGCTATACCTTCCGCTTATATGCGGAGCTGAGATCACATTAACAAATTCTGAAACCGCTAAAGATGGCCGTTTACTGTTCGATATGGTAAAAAACGATGGCATTACCTTTATGCAGGCCACGCCCTATACCTGGCGTATGATGCTTGAAGCCGGCTGGGAAAAATTGCTTCCGTTAAAAATTCTGTGTGGCGGCGAGGCAATGCCAAAAGACCTGGTTCGTAAGCTTTCTGTACGCACAAGTGAGTTGTGGAATATGTATGGGCCTACAGAAACTACTATTTGGTCTGCTATAAAACTTATTGAGAACGATGAGAATATTACCATTGGCAAACCTATTGCCAATACCCGGATGTATATTATTGATGAAAATTCAAATAATATTACTGACGGTTCAATAGGCGAAATTATTATTGGTGGCGATGGCGTAGCCGCAGGATACCTTAACCGCCCCGAATTAACAGCAGAACGATTTATAGATGATCCATTCTCCGGAAAATCCGGCGATAAAATGTACCGAACCGGAGATTTGGGAAGATATAAAGAAGACGGGGACATTATTTGTCTTGGTCGGATAGATCACCAGGTGAAAGTTAGAGGGTATCGTATTGAGCTGGAAGAAATTGAACACGCGTTAATTAATGAAACCGATATAAAACAAGCGGTAGTTATTGCACGCGAGGATACTCCAGGCGACCCGCGCCTGGTTGGATACATTATTTTGGAGGAAGAATCTGCTGAAGAGGATCTAAAAACAAAAATCCATAACTGGCAACAGGCGCTACTGGCAATATTACCTGAATATATGGTGCCTGATGACTTTGTTTTAATGCAGGCTCTGCCAATAACTCCAAATGGGAAAATAGATAGAAAGGCGCTTCCTATACCTGATTATAATGCAGCAAGCCGGCTTGGGGAATATGTTGCACCGCGTATTGAAATTGAAAGCCAGATTGCCGAAATATGGCAGGAGCTTATGGGACTTGAGAAGATCAGCATTTACGATAATTTTTTTGAACTGGGCGGCCGTTCGCTGGTGGCGGTTCAAATAATGTCGCGTATTGAAAAGTTAACCGGCAAGCGTTTGCCTCTTGCCACCCTGTTTGAACATTCAACGATTGAACAATTGGCTGTACGGATAAATGTGGATTCAAAATCCATTACCTGGGAATCGCTTGTTCACATAAAGCCTAAGGGGTCAAAAATGCCTATATACATTGTTCATGGTGCTGGGTTGAATGTGCTGTTGTTTAATGCACTGGCAATGAACATGGATGCACAGCAGCCTGTTTACGGGCTGCAAGCGCGCGGGCTTAATGGCATTGATGAGCCATTGGATGTAATGGAAGAAATTGCTGCAAACTATATAGCAGAAATTATAGCCCAAAACCCCAGCGGCCCTTATGCTTTGGCGGGATACTCTCTTGGAGGAACAATTGCTTACGAGATGGTAAACCAGTTAATGGCTATGGGTAAAGAGGTTAAGTTACTGGCAGTGTTTGATACTTATGCAAAACAAACCGACATATTCGACCCATCTGTAAAAAGATTTTTTAACAGGATCAGGTTATTCTTTATGAAATTGCTTAACAGCTTTGTTTTGCTGGCGCAGGATCCAAAAGGAACCTTTGAATACAAAAACCGTGTGGTGAAACGCCGGATAATAAGGGCATATTGGAAATTGAGAGGTAAGAATGAAAAACAGGAAGGCTTTTTTGCCTATGACAATGAAATTGACGAAGCAAGTGCAAAAGCAAAACGTAATTACTTTCAAAAACCGCTTGACATAACCGTTGATTTATTCAGAGCTAAAAAAAGAACATTTTATATGGACGATTATGAATTTATGGGATGGAAGAAATTTGCGCTTAAAGGCGTAAATGTACACGAGATCCCGGGAGAGCATAATACCATATTTGCTCCTCCTAACGACAAAGAGTTTGCC
>JAQBOS010000085.1 GCA_028287925.1 Mucilaginibacter sp.
TCCGATCTTGACTTCTTGAATCTTATCTTGATTCCTGACTCTTGACTTCTTGAATCTATCTTGATTCCTGGCTCTTGACTTCTTGAATCTTATCTTGATTCCTGACTCTTGACTTCTTGAATCTATCTTGATTCCTGGCTCTTGACTTCTTGAATCTTATCTTGATTCCTGACTCTTGACTTCTTGCCTCTTATCTTGATTCCTGACTCTTGACTTCTTGCCTCTCCCCCTGCTTCTATTTTAATTTCCCGCCTGAGGCATCGTTAAAATCATCTTCATAATTTACCTTGCCATTTGATAGCTTAACATAATCAACTGAACCGGTACCCTGGAACGTGTAATCTATCCCTATTATTTTTGCCTTGATGATGTCCTCGCCTACTGAATAAACCAGCTTATCGTTCAAAAATATCTTTGCCTTTCTGTTTGCAGTTTCAATCCGCACTTTTACAAAAGAGCTAAAATCAACCCCAAAGGCAGATAGATCTACCCGTTTGCCTGAAGCGTAGTAATTTGTAAAAAGCAGATCGAGCGATGAAATACAACCTTTGCTGCAAAGCGGAACATAAATGGCTGTACCCTCACACAATATATAGATCTTGCTGAGCTGGCATATGGATGCCCCCTCTTTATAATCGTTTTTTACCAATGTTTCAAAAACAAAATTATCACTGTAGATCTCGCCAAAATCGCGCACGTTGGCATAAAGCACATCAGGGGTAACGGGCTGAAGCTTTACATTTTTTGCCTGGATCTTTTCAATCGGCAATGAAATTTTTCCATTAGCAATAGCTTCTTCTTTTGAAAAATATACCGGCACAGGCGATTGTGTAACAGCGGCAAGCCACCCGTTTGATTTAATTAATAACCGGTGCATGCTTACGATCTTCTTTCCTACAATAAGCTTCGCTTTATAATAATCTGGGTAGTAATAAATAGAGGTATGCTGATGATCATTTTTTGACACTTTTGTTTGCAGGTGTCTATCCCATGATTGCTGTATAATAACTGAATCATATGGAGATTTTGTGGCATCATAATTAAATACTACCGAATTTGGTAAACCCTCGGAAACTACCTTTTTACTGCTGAATTTATAGTCGTTATCCGCAACATTTGGCGGTGCGCTTTTGTTAACGTAAATTATAGCTATAATTAAGGCGATAACACAAACGGCAAAAAGAATGATCTTTAAAAGGCGCGTGCCTTTTGCACGGGTTGGCTGTTCTTCTTTAACATCGTTAACAACAACAGGAGTTTGCACCACATTTTCGGCCGGCATTGTGCCATTCCCGTTTTGTGATTTAAAGCTGCGCCAGTTTTCGTACCCCAAAAACTGAACAAGGGTATCAAGCGTATGCGTATTGGGCAGGCTATCATATTTCACTTTACCCCAAACTCGTTTTAATGTAACATGACTAAGCGCAATCCCCGTATGTTCCTGGATCTTTTCGCTCAGGATCACAAAGTCCTGGTTAGTCCACTCACCGCTATCGCCCCAGCCAGTATTTATTTCAAATAGCTTTTTGGTTTTTTCTATAAAAAACTCGTCGTTATGCATAGCTAAATTTCAATATTAAGCAAAAATATAACATATAACCAAAAGGCTTGTCTTGTTTAAACTTGTACCAACTTGTATAAGTTGTGAATAGTATTATCGATTATTTCTCCTTAAATTTATATATAAATATATTAAATCCTTTAGAAATAAAAGGAGAGCATTGCCAATTATAAACCAAAATTATTTACGCTATTAATACAGTATAAACAACAGGTACGATAGCCCTAAATAACCAATGCTTTTAAAAATGTGGATAAGGCAGCTGCACCCATTCAGGCAACGCCTTTTCCTGACGAATTTATTATTGTACTTAACTTTTGTGTTATGCTTAGTAAAAATACACACCGGTTTATATTGTGGCTGCTGTATTTAAATTGCTTTATTTTAACAACGGCTTGCGCCCAATCATTTAATATTAACAGTAATTATAAAAAAGTATCCATACCATTCCGGCTGGTAAGGAATATGGTAATTATTCAGTTGCAGATAAATAATAAAGGACCTTTTAATTTTGTGATGGATACCGGGGTTGGGGTTATGATAATTACCGATCCGCAATTAATAGACACGCTGAAGATCCCGATAATGCGCCTATTAAAGCTAAGAGGTTTCGGCGAAAACGAATCATATGAAGCTTATGCCTCTCCTGTATTAGATATCGGGATCAAGGGCCTTACCAGCTATGGGGTTAATGCAGCTATACTAAAAAAAGATCAATTTGGCCTTTCAAACTATGCCGGAATGCCTATCCATGGTTTACTTGGCTATGAATTTTTTAACAACCTGGCAGTAAAGGTGAATTTTAGCGATTCAACCATAACCGTATACAGGTATAGTGATAAAAAGAAGTTTGCAAAAGGTGATATGGTGCCGATAACTATTGAAGACCATAAACCTTATATGGAGGCAAATATTGTTATGCCTGATGGAAGTGTAAAGAAAAGCAAACTTGTTGTTGACCTCGGCGCCGGCCATCCGCTGTCGCTTGAAAATGTATCGGAAAAAAATAATTTACAAAAAAAGTGTATCCATGCTAACCTGGGTATAGGATTTAGCGGCCCCATAAGTGGTTTTATAAGCCGGGTTAGTGAAATTGAGCTTGGAAAATATAAGGTCAAAAATATAATATCCTCTTTTCCGCAGGATGACTCTTTAAAAAAGTACCTAAACATAAAAAGGGATGGAAACCTGGGCATTGGCTTGCTTAAAAAATTTGTTGTGGTATTTGATTACCCGGATAAGGTGATTTATTTAAAACCGGGCCCAAATTTCAAAGAACCATTTGAGCAGGACATGAGCGGACTGGAATATTACGGCGATGGCGATGGTTTTAGGCGGATCATTATAAGTCGTGTAGAACCCGGTTCCGCAGGAGATAAGATAGGATTGGAAAAAGATGACGAGATCGTATCCATCAACCTTAAGCCAATCTCAAAAATGAGCCTTGAAGAAGTGGACAGCCTCTTTAAATCACAAAACGACCGGAGCATTTTGTTAGAGGTTTATCATGACAACCGCCACGACATGGTTGTGATGACACTGAAGAGGAGAATATAGGATCAAACTTTTTATACTAATTGTCATTGCGAGCGCAGCGTGGCAACCGCACGCCGTGCACAACCGCAAAGCAGGTTGTACACCTGTCTGTTCGCTCTGCATAGTATGCGGTTGCCACGCTGCTCTCGCAATGACATATTTTATAGAGCTTCCCTAATTAACCTCCAACTGATCTTTCGACGGAAACACAGGGAAAGCGCCATGTGGCTCGGTTTGATACCAGAATGCTACTGTTGCTAAATCATCCTGCAACGGCATATACCGGCCATCATGGTGCCAGCCCAGATCCTGCAAGGTTACTTTTAAGTCTTTTTCAAAGCGGACAGGATCGGCTATGTGCCAGCGGTAAAGACCAAAGCGCTGGGCGATATCATAATGCCCATCACCTCTTAGCACCTGTGGTAAACCGGTATAGGGGCCGCTAAATTCAGTGTATTCGCTGGTTTCAATACCATTGGCATTTTTATGCCTGCTGTCAAAATCGTAAGCGCCGTTAAAATAGTCCTCAGTGCCTGTACCTGCTATAGTAGGAAATTTGGTATCTCCATCCATAAAGAATTTGATCTCACCCTCTCCCCACCAGCCGTTTTTATTTGAGCCATAAGCTAAATATGTGCCTACATACTGGCCCTTTCCTTTAATGCTGTCAACCAGCACAAAATCCTTTTTAAATGGCAATGGATTTACCCTGCGGAATTGTGCGTGAAAATAACCGGCATCTTTAGGGATCTCGGTAAGCGTATAATCAACCTGGTAATAAAGTATCATGTCTTCATTATCAATATTTTCCAGGGTGATCCGGCATTTTTTGCGGAAAGGCATTGGCCAATAGCAATTTAGTCCGCTGCCCGGGTTAACTACAACAGCTAATGAAGTAACGGGCGCATATTTACCCCAGCCCATGCAAAAAAAGTCACCAACCGGCGCTTCAACCGATGGTGTAGACTCATCATCCCAATAGAAACGAATGATAGAATACCGCCAGTTCCCCGTTGGGGTCATCCAGATATGCTGAATAGCGCCTGACTCGTTTATTTCGGCCACGGTATAAGTAGTGTGTTTTTTGATTACAACACTCGGACTCACTTTCCATCCTTGCCCTAAATCGCGCGAAGGCCCTGCACCAGTGCCCGTTGTTGCCATGCCACCCTTGCCTTTTTCCCCGTTAAAGTTTTCAGGACTGATAGACCTCGTTTTGGCATCAGACATCCGGTAAAGATTCCCCATGTTTACACCCAGTCCGTTGAATTTTTCCTGCGCCTGTGCACATAAGGACACTAAAACTCCCATTAATACAATTAAGGTTGATTTTTTCATCACTATCAATTTAATTAGTTAGTTATTAAGGATTATTGGTCTTTTTAACCAGTTCTAAATATTCTTCAATAGAAGATAGTCCCACTTCTTTTCTTAAATCATTTAGTTTTAATTCATTTTCAACGGGCCATAATGAAATTTTAACTTTTTTTTGATGTGTTAAGCTATCTTCTTCCATTGTGTATACTAATTGTGTTCCATAAACCTGTTTTTCACCACTCCCTTTTCTAACCCTATCCACCAGGTAAGCAAAATCCGTATTGTTTGCGTTGTTATTCCCGACGGCAACTTTCATTAAACTCAAGTATTTCTTTTGAAAAGCCGGATCAAAATCACAATGTTGTACCACCAGCCAGCTAACTTTGGCGCCGTCTTTACCTACTTCCCGATATCCTAAAAAACCAAGTCTATCAACTATTTCCTTCAATAATGAACCGTTTTTAACAAATATTTTTTTTGCTGAATCGGTTAAATTTGCTGACATGTAATCTTTGTATGCATTCGGATACCTGGATTTAAACCTATGCATATTTTGATATCGCTGGTCTTCGTATGACATTCTAAATAACTTTGCAGCGATATCCGGGTACTTGAGATGTAAAGCATTTGCATACTTTTGATAATTGTCTTGAATTTTTTTCTGAACCGGCTGAACTGTTTTGTATCTTTCCTGTTCTTTGAAATCAGGTTCTTCATCAAATATCCAATACCCCTTAAAACCAGAGTCTGCCAATATTTTTAGCGTGCTGATAAAATTGGCTCTATCTTTTAATTTCAAATAAGCTCTGCACATATTTAGATAAATGGTTTCGTCGTATTTTCCCTTTGTTGCCTGCTTGTAATTTAACGCACTTTTATCATACTCGGCAGCGAAAAATAAACTATCTCCTTTATTGATAAACCTTTGTATCTCCGGATCGCCATCATAACTCGGTACTATCTGAGCGGTGGAGTGTTTAAGTCCAATGATTAGCATAAAGAATATTAAAGAAAGAGTTTTAATGCTATATGTTATTTTTTTTTTATTCGGCATATTATATTGGGCTAAAATTGCGTACAGGTTACTCAAGAAATGTCCTCTATTAAAAAGCACTCAAAAATTCATTTTTTATTTATAGGATGACCTAACTATGATATTTAATCTGTTCACGACCTTTAGTTGTGTACTGTGTATTTCGGGGGGCGATTCTTCAATATCGTTGCCATTTTTCGCATATTTAATTGGCAATTCAAATTTAATTAAGTTTATAAAATTCAATAGCGTTAAGCCCCCAAAAGCGGGCCTGCTCATCTGCGGATAGTTTAGACACATAACTCTCAACTATCGAGATCATTTTATCATACCCACCGGCTACATTACAAACCGGCCAGTCGGAACCAAACATCACCCTATCGGCTCCAAAAGCTTCAAATACCACATCCAGGTAAGGCTCAAAATCGCTTATCTTCCAATTATGCCAGTTGGCTTCAGTTACCATGCCTGATATCTTGCACCAAACATTTTCATGCTGGGCAATGATCTTCATATTATTTGCCCACTTATCTATATTGCCGTTTTTAATGTCAGGTTTGGCTATATGGTCAATAACATAGCGAACCCCCGATACATTTTTCACAAATTGGTTACTATAACCCAACTGGTCGGGAAAGATCAATATATCATAAGCAAGATCATAATTTTTAAGGGCTGCAATCCCTTTCATAAACTGCGGATTCAGCATATAGGCCCTGTCAGGCTCCCCCTGTAAAATGTGGCGAAAACCTTTTAGCTTTTTAAAGCTGCTGTAATAGGCAATCCGCTCCCTTACATGTGGATCCATCAGGTCAACCCAGCCAACAACGCCTTTTATAAAATCATGTTTATCTGCAAGGCTTAATAAAAATTCAGTTTCCGTTTCGCTTTGACCCACCTGTACAGCTACACAGCCATCAATATTATATCTATTTAATATGGGTTCAAGGTCTTCCGGGTAAAAGTCCCGCCTGATTGCAGCCATGGAATCATCAATCCAACTATCCCTAACCGGGTCAAATTTCCAAAAGTGCTGATGAGAATCTATTTTCAATGAAATCTATTTATAACTTTTAATTCTATTAACTTAATCAACTCAATCCAACCTAATCAACTCAATCAACCAACCTTCACGCATTCGCCAAAGCCCTGTCAAGGTGCACATATCCCCCATCAACATATATCAATTGTCCGGTTGTGTGGCTTGATCTTTCCGACAATAAAAAGACCCCTGCATTGGCTATTTCTTCAGTAGTGGTCATCCGGCTTCCTAACGGGATCTTTGATTCGATTTCCTTTAACTTTTCCTGCGGATTAGCTAAAGTTTTTATCCAGGTCTCATACAGGGGTGTCCAGCATTCTGCAACAACTATTGAATTAACCCGGATCCCGTACTTTAACAGCTCAACGGCCCATTCGCGTGTCAAAGCATTCCGGCCGCCATTTGCAGCTGCATAGCCTGATGTATTTCCCTGCCCGGTATCTGCTGTTTTTGAGGTAATATTCAATATGGCTCCCTTTGATTTTTTTAATTCAGGCAATGCAAAATGGGCCATCAGGTAATAATGAACCACGTTTTTATGCAGCGAAGCCATAAACTGTTCATAATTGCCATTTTCAAGGCCTACACCATCATTTACGCCTGCGTTGTTAACAAGACCTTCAATGCGCCCGAAATGTTGCAGAACTTCTGCAATTGCTTTTTCGCAGGCTGCCGGATCGGTAAGCTCAGCAACAACCTGGTGTACTTTTCCGCCTGCAGCTTCAACTTCGCGTACCACCACCAGATTATCTTCTTCACTCCGGCCTACAATAACAGGAATAGCGCCTTCAGCTGCTAATACCTTTACTATTCCGGCGCCTATGCCTTTGGCGCCGCCGGTTACTACTATTACTTTATTTGTTAATCCTAAATCCATGTTGTTATATAAAAAATGTAATTTATCTCACTTGCCGTATTAAATCATTTTGTCATTGCGAGCGAAGCGTGGCAACCTCGTCGAATACAGGGCGAACTTGCATATCGGTCATGCATAGCTACGAGATTGCTTCGTCGTTCCTCCTCGCAATGACAAAGGGTGTTAATGCCCCGCGGTTACTTCCAGTTTCTTAACCCGTAAATTCCGGGTAGCAAAATAAAGGATGAATGAAAAACATACTATCGGTACCAGGTAAGCAAACCTGATATTGCTTGCATCCGAAACCAGGCCCATTATTGGCGGAATTGTAGCGCCACCCACTATTCCCATTATTATTAATGATGATCCAAGCTTGGTTTTTTGCCCCAGGCCCCTGATACTTAGTGAAAATACGGTAGGAAACATTATCGACATAAAAAATGTAACGCCCATTAAGGCAATAACCGTGAATTTACCATGCAGGAAGAAAATAAGGATCAGCAACAATACGTTCATTGTGCAATAAAAAGCAAGCAATTTTACCGGGTTTATAAACTTCATCAGAAAGGTGCCGCTAAACCTGCCCAGCATAAAGCAAAAGGTTGCCGCAGTAAGGTAGAACGAGGCCGGTTTTTCTTCAAGGCCTGCTACGCGCTCCGAGTACCTGATAAAAAAGCCAAGGATCCCTGCCTGGGCGCCAACGTAAAAGAACTGGGCTATAATTCCGTTTCTTAAATTACTGATCTTTAATAGCGTACCTATTTGTTTTAATAGTGATCCGCTTTCTTCCTCAACCGCAGGCTCATTTTCATCAACAATTTCGGGTAATGGAGTCCTGAAGATCAAAAAGGCAACAACCAGCACAACCAAACCTATTATTAAGTAAGGAATTTGAACTGATGAGGCTTCTTTATTTAAATAATCATTTAATTGTCCCGGAGTCATTGCCGCTTCCTGGGCGGCTGTTAGAGTTTTACCTGATAGTATAAAAACCCCTCCGGCTAAAGGCCCAAGTGTAGCAGCCAAACCATTAAATGATTGGGAGAAATTTATCCGCCAGGTCGCTGTTTCGGGATCACCAAGTACAGTTATGTATGGGTTTGCGGCGGTTTCTAAAAATGCAGCGCCACTGAAAACAACAAACAATGCTGATAAAAAGAATGCGTAGCTTCTTACTGCTGCAGCCGGGAAGAATAAAAAAGCGCCGGTTGCAAAAAGCACCAATCCTAACAGGATTCCCCCTTTATAACCATAACGGTGCATAAAACGGGCCGCAGGGATTGGTAAAAGGAAATAAGCAAAGTATGATGCGGAGTCGACCAGTGATGATTGAAAGTCGGTTAGCTGGCATGCTTTTTTTAAATGCGCTATTAATATAGGGTTAAGGTTTAGCGCAAATCCCCATATAAAAAACAGGGACGTAACTAAGGCTAATGCAACAAGTTTTTTATCTTTCGACATGAAATTAGTTTAAATTGGTTTATAAATAATTGGCCGGCTGAATATAATTATTTAAATGCAGCTTGTATGTCCTGTAATGAGATTCCTAAAGTTTTTAATGCAATTGTATTCAATTCTTCCTTATCGCCGGTGAAATGAAAAACACTATGATTGTGCGAAAGCTTCTCATTTGGTTTAAGAAAAGCCGCCGGCGAAACACTTTCAATTTCGTAAAACGGACCCAACTGGGTTTTATCAGCAAGGGGGCCATCATTATAAGCATTAACGGCATCGCCAATAAATGGATCCTTATCTGTCCGCCATTCCTGGTTAAGGTATATTGCTTTGGGGTCGGTATCAAATAGGGTTATTGTTAACACATTATTAGCTGCATCGTAATTACCGGCCATAGTTTTTGCCCTTGCCGCCTGCATCCCGAGCTTTCCGCGCGATTTTCCATCGGCCTTAAATAATAAAACACCATTATTATATTTTATCCTGTCTTTCTGGATCTCGCCAAAATAATCGGTAGTGGCA
>JAQBOS010000116.1 GCA_028287925.1 Mucilaginibacter sp.
GCGGCAAAAGTAATTGCTTCAAACCTGTCAAGGTCTAAAGGCGCATTTAAGTATTGAAAAGCAAATTCGTCAAGGGTTTTATTGTCGGTTTTTTTGGCAAGTAAAGTTTTGTCGCCGTCAACATTTACCAGGTCGGGTTTTGTTGCCGATGGGAAAGTAAGCGTATCCGCCTTATCATTCATCCAAACTTTGTACCTGTTCTTTTTGCCGTTAGCATAAATATCAATAGCCATAGGCAATTTAAAGGTTTGGCCATCCTGGGTTTGCTGGAGGTAAACGGTTTCTGTTTTTGCAGCGTCGTCATATTTATAGCTGATGTTCAGCTCAGGGTTACCCGCACCATAATACCATTGATTAAAGAACCAGTTCAAATCAAGTCCGCTGGCTTCTTCCTCGGCCAAACGTAATTGCTGGGCCTCGCCATTTTTAAACTGGTTTGTTTTAAGGTAAATGTTCAGGCCTTTATAAAATGCATCTTTGCCTAAGTAGTTGCGCAGCATATTTAAAATGCGGCCGCCTTTTTGGTAAGTTACCACGTCAAAAACATCCTCTTTATCGCCATAATAAAAACGCACCAGGTTTTTGGTTTTAGCATCGGGCGAGTTTAAATAGTTTTGCATAGCGTCAAGGCTATGCGCATCAGCTTCGTCCTGGCCATATTTATGTTCGGCCCAAAGCATTTCGCTAAAGTCGGCAAATGATTCATTTACGGTAAGGTTGCTCCAACTTTCGGCAGTAACCAAATCTCCAAACCACTGGTGAAACAGCTCATGTGCAATAGTGCTGCGGCCGGCATCATAACCGGCATCAATCAATTCGCGAGGAGTTTCCTGTACATATTCGCCATGCAAGGTTGCTGATGTATTTTCCATAGCACCGCTCACATAATCGCGCACTACAATTTGCGAATATTTATACCACGGGAAATCAACCCCTAATGTTGTTGAATAAAACTCTATCAGTTCAGGTGTCATCCCGAAGATCTGTTTGGCATAAGGCGCATATTTTGCCTCCAGGTAATAGTTTACCTCTTTATTACGCCATTTATCCTTATAAATCTTAAAATCGCCTACGGCCATCATAAACAGGTATGGCGAGTGCGGCAGCTCCTGTTTCCAGGTATCGGTACGGGTACCGTCACCATTAACTTTCTGCGTAGCCAGCCTGCCGTTTGATAAGGTAACATACTTAGCCGGAACGGTCATACTGATCTCGTCGGTAGTTTTTTGCTCAGGCTTGTCAATGGTAGGGAACCAGCACGATGAGCTTTCAGTTTCACCCTGTGTCCAGATCTGGATAGGTTTACCCTTTTCGGTGCCATCGGGGTTTATAAAATACAAGCCTTTGGCATCATTAATAGCAGCGCTGCCTTTAACATGCAGCTCATTTGGCTTTGAGGTATAATCAATATAAATGGTATAGCTCTCGTTGTTATGATAAACCTTATCCAGCTGAATGTTAACCGTAAGACTGTCATCATACTTAAATTTCAGCGGTACGTTTTTACCGTTTTTAACAACGGCAATGCTTTTAAGGTCCATGCCTTTTGCATCAAGCCTCAGGCTGTCTGTAGGGTAAAAATGCGGCTTTAAAGTAACCCATTCCTTGCCATACATGTATCGCTTTTTGTAATCAAAGCGTACATCAAGCTTAGTATGCACCAGGTCGTTAATTTTTGGAGGTGTTGCCCTGTAGATCTTTAATGCAGGGTTCTCGGTTTTGGCATCCTGTGCATGGGCTGCAGATATTGTCAAACCCAGAAAAAGGCCTGAAAATACAAATGCCGAAAGAGTTTTTGTTGTAATCATATTGATGAATAAAATTTAGAGCTGTTAATAAATAAAATATGGGTCAGTTGTGTTTTAATACTAAGCTAAATTATGAAGTTTTTAATTATAAAAGCTATGACTGGATGCGCGCAAATAAGTTACAGCCGTAAAAGTTTTTTAACTTTTTGATGTCCAACGCCGGCGGAGCACGTCAAAAACGCACGCAAACTGTACGAATGCGAACAATGTTTGAAAGATAGTTATATGTAACTTATTGATAATTATATATTTACGCAAATGGCATGTCTTTTATTACTTATAGGCAAACCGGGGGATATGATTTTGTAAACTATTGTATAGCAATGGAACTGAGTTGAAGTCCCCGTCGGCATTAAATTAAAAATCCCCCTAATAGGGTGAGGAGAAAAAGAGTAGGCAGTGGGTCATTAGTCGCTGGTCATTAGTCATTAGGTCATTGTCTGATCTCTTGACAATTAGACGACTAGTAAACCTATTGACAACTCCACCAATGACACAATGACTAATGACCAAATACCATGATAAAAAACTATTTAAAAATTGCCTGGCGCAACCTTTTAAAGAACAAGGCGCATACATTTATTAATGTAACCGGTTTATCGGTTGGCATGGCCGTTGCAATGCTTATTGGCCTGTGGATCTGGGATGAACTGTCATATGATAAATACTTTCAAAATCACGATAGGATAGTGCAGGTATGGCAGCATCAAACATTTAACGGCAAGGTGGGCAGCCAGACTGCTATGCCTATCCCACTAGGCACTATGTTGAGTAAGGATTATCGCAGTGATTTTAAGTACGTGGTGCTGTCAAGCTGGAATTATGATCACATACTGGCTTATGGGGATAAAAAAATAACGCAGCAGGGCAGTTATATGCAGCCCGAAGCGCCGGATCTGCTTACCTTAAAAATGCTTAAGGGAACAAGGAAGGCCTTAGCAGACCCTTCATCTATTATGCTCTCGGCTAAGGTGGCAAAAGCTATGTTTGGTGATGCCGACCCGATGGATAAAATCATTAAGCTTGATAATAAGGAGCTGGTTAAGGTTACCGGGGTTTACGAGGACCTGCCCCATAACACAAGTTTTAACGAGCTATTAGTTATACTTCCCTGGGACCTGTATGTAAGTAGCCAATCATGGGTAAAACAAGCTTCAACTCAATGGGGAAATAACTCATTCCAGATTTTTGCACAGCTAAATGATAATGTAGCTATAGACAAGGTTGATGCCCGGATAAAAAAGCTTAAAGCTATAAATATTGCTGCGCAGGGCGATAATGTAGGCGCATCATTTAAGCCGGTAGTGTTTTTACACCCTATGAACAAATGGCACTTATATTCGGAATTTAAGGGTGGCATTAATACAGGCGGCGCTATTCAATTTGTATGGATGTTTGGGATCATCGGTGTGTTTGTATTGTTGCTGGCCTGCATTAACTTTATGAACCTGAGCACCGCCCGGTCAGAAAAACGGGCAAAAGAAGTGGGAATCCGTAAAACAGTCGGGTCGCTGCGGATCCAGCTTATTACCCAGTTTTTCAGTGAGTCGTTAATGGTGGTTGCATTTGCATTCCTTTTTTCTATTGTGATTGTTTTATTAATACTGCCATGGTTTAACCAGGTGGCTGATAAAACTATGGTAATTCTTTGGGCCAGCCCTGGGTTTTGGATAATGGGCATAGGCTTTAGCCTGCTCACAGGTTTAATAGCAGGCAGCTACCCGGCATTTTACCTGTCGTCTTTTCAGCCTGTTAAGGTATTAAAAGGCACGTTTAAGGCGGGCCGGTTTGCTGCTATACCGCGTAAGGTATTGGTGGTATTACAGTTTACCGTTTCGGTTATCTTAATTATTGGTACCGTTATTGTTTTCAGGCAGGTGCAGCACACCAAAAACAGGCCTGTTGGCTATGAGCGTACCGGGCTTGTTCAAATGGCAATGAAAAGCGACGGGATTCACAAAAGCTTTGCTGCTGTGCGCAATGACCTGTTGCAAAGCGGTGCAATTATGGAGATGGCCGAGTCAGGCAGCCCCTTAACTGATGTTTACTCAAACAATAGCGGATTGAAATGGAGAGGCAAGGCTCCCGATCTGCAGGACGACTTTGCAACCATCCGGCTAACACCCGAATTTGGTAAGGTTGCCAAATGGAAAGTTTTGGATGGTCGGGATTTTTCGAAGGAATATGTGAGCGATTCATCGGCCATGATCCTGAATGAATCTGCTGCAAAATTCATGAACTTTAAGGACCCGGTGGGTGAAATAGTTGATTGGGGCAAAAAATTCAAAGTGATAGGGGTAGTAAAGGATATGGTAATGTCATCGCCTTATGAGCCTGTAAAACCCAGCATATTTGTATTGGACAATGGCGTGGGAAACATGGTTGATCTTCGCTTAAATCCCAAAGTGAGCACCCATGAGGCCTTAGCTAAAATAGAAGCTGTATTTAAAAGATACGACCCAGGCAGCCCGTTCGATTACAAGTTTACAGATGAGGAATACGCCAAAAAATTTGCTAACGAAGAGCGAGTAGGTAAGCTTGCAGGTTTTTTTACCATACTGGCTATCTTCATCAGTTGTATGGGCTTATTCGGAATGGCATCGTTCATGGCTGAACAGCGTACCAAAGAGATCGGTGTACGCAAGGTGCTGGGCGCCTCGGTATTCAGTTTATGGCGCTTAATGTCTGTTGATTTTATAATCCTGGTAGGTATTTCATTACTGATTGCCATACCTACGGCTTATTACTTTATGCATGGCTGGCTGCAGGATTATAAATACCGCGCTGACCTGTCCTGGTGGATCTTTACCGGGACCGCTGTTGGCGCTATTATTATTACCATACTTACCGTGAGTTTCCAAAGCATTAAAGCAGCGCTGATGAACCCGGTGAATAGTTTGAAAACGGAATAGTCATTAGGCACTGGTTATTAGTCATTAGGTCATTGTCTGATCTCTTGATTTGTAAAGGCGACCAGTTAACCGATTGATGAAACCCACCAATGACTAATGACATAATGACTAATGACCAAATACCATGATAAGAAACTATTTAAAAATTGCCTGGCGCAACATAATCAGGCATAAAGCCTATTCGTTTATCAATTTATCGGGCCTGGCCATCGGTATGGCTTCAAGTATATTGATATTGCTTTGGGTGCAGAATGAGTTAAGCTACGACCGCTTTCACAAAAACGCAGATCAAACTTACCGGATAACCTGCGATGCCAGCGGTTTTAAAGCAGCAGTAAATACCGCCGGCATGCCCGCCGGCCTGAAAGCGCAAATGCCCGAAATAAAAAATACTGTGAGGTTAAGCCATCTTTCCAGCAGTTTGTTCGAGGTGGGCGCCAGGAAGTTCGAGGAAAAGCGCGTGTTTTATGTCGATTCTACTTTTTTCCAGGTCTTCTCATTCCAATTGGTTAAGGGCAACCCTGCAACAGCTTTAAGCCGTGTTGATGGCGTGCTGCTTACGCAGGATATGGCCAAAAAGTATTTCGGGCAGGAGGACGCTATAGGCAAAGTGCTGCGCAAAGACAATGGCAGCAACGTAGTGGTTACCGGCGTTTTGGCTAATATCCCAGCCAATTCTCACCTCCAGTTTGATTTTCTTTTGCCGATGTCGTCTATCGTTCAAGGTAATGATGACTTGAAGAACAACACATGGAGCAATTTTGATTTTTATAGTTACGTGGTGCTTGATAAAAGCTTTGTTCCGTCACCGGCCGCTTTTTTAAAGTTCAATCAAAAGATGGATGCGATTTATAAAGCGCATCAGCCTAATCAAAAAATAATTTTTCAATTGCAGCCTTTAACTGCAATTCACCTTGCAGCGCCTTTGCAAGTTGATTTGGAAGGGCATGGAAACTCGCAATACGTTACCATTTTCTTTATCGTTGCTATTTTGGTACTGGTAGTGGCCTGTATCAATTTCATGAACCTGGCCACCGCGCGTTCAGCCCGCAGGGCAAGGGAAATTGGGCTGCGTAAGGTATCCGGAGCTATCCGCGGGCAGCTCATCCTGCAGTTTTTAAGCGAATCTATATTGATATCGTTTTTCGCGTTGCTATTGGCACTGGTAACAGTCTGGCTGTTTTTACCGGTGTTTAACAACCTGGCGGATAAGCAACTCGCCATAAATTTTCTGGATGCAAAGCTTTGGCTAAGCCTGCTTGGTATTGCCGCACTTACCGGGCTTATTTCGGGCAGCTACCCCGCTTTGTTTCTTTCGGGCTTTAACCCGGTTAAGGTGCTTAAGGGTAACATGAAGTCGATGGGCGGCAACCTTATTTTCCGCAACACGCTGGTGGTAATACAATTCGCCGTTTCTATTTTGCTGCTTATAGGCACCTTTACTATCTACAACCAGTTAAAATTCATCCAAAACCGCAACCCGGGTTTCGAAAAAGCTAACCTGCTGTATATGCCGATGAATGGCGATATGTGGAACAAACAACAGGCATTAAAAGCGGAACTTAAGCATAACCCGCTTACTGCTAATTTTGCTATTATTAATGATTTGCCCATCAATCTTATAGAAGGTACGCTTAATGTAAAATGGGAGGGCAAAGACCCAAAATCACAAATAGTTATCCCGTCGATGTTTGTTGACGAGAATTTTATTTCAGTATTTAAAATGAGAATATTGAAAGGCCGTGGTTTTTCAAGTGCATTTAAAACTGACTCGAACAATTATGTTGTAAATGAAAAAATGCTGGCTGTAATGGGGCTTAAACCCGACAACGCAATAGGCAAGCCGCTGTCTTTTAATGATAACAAAGGCTATATTATAGGCGTAGTTAAGGATTTTAATTTTAAACCTATCCAGCAGGCTATTGAGCCGCTGGCATTAAGGTTTAATAAGTATGGCGGTTATATAATTTTGCGAACCCAACCCAAAACCACAGAAGCAACTATAAAAACCCTTGAACAAATAAGCCGCAGCCTTAATCCCGCTTATCCGTTTAAATATGATTTCCTTGACCAGGATTTGGCACGGATGTACAAAGGCGAGCAAAAAATGGGCAGCATATTTAACCTGTTTGCAGGGCTGGCCATCTTTATTTCGTGCCTCGGTTTGTATGGCTTGTCAGCATTTATGGCCGAGCAGCGCACCCGCGAGATAGGCGTGCGCAAGGTTTTAGGCGCTTCGCTGATGAATATCGTTTATTTATTGTCGGGCGGATTTACAAGGCTGATACTGATAGCCATAGTTATAGCAATACCGCTTTCGTGGTTTGCTGTTAGCCAATGGCTGGAAGGCTTTGCCTATCATATCAACATCGGTTGGGCAGTGTTCGTCCTGTCTTCAATGGCTGCATTAATTATTTCGTGGGTAACGGTTAGTTACGAATCTATAAAAGTAGCCATTGTAAACCCGATAAAGAGCCTTAGAAGTGAGTAAGATTAGTCATTGGTCATTAGTCACTAGGTCATTGCCTGTTGGGGCACTAAAAAGATGATTAATAGCCGTAGAAGTGCAAACCAATGACACAATGACAAATGACTAAATAAAATGATAAAGAACTATTTAAAAATCGCCTGGCGTAATATTTTGAAGAACAAAGCTTCGTCATTAATTAACATCGGAGGGCTTTCGGTCGGTATGGCAGTAGCTATGCTGATAGGATTATGGATCTGGAATGAGTTTTCGTTCGACAAGTACCATCAAAATTATAACAGCGTTGCCCAGGTAATGCAAAACCAAACCTTTAATGGTAGTATCCGAACAGGCAAAGCTATCCCGGTACCCCTGGGCGATGAACTGCGGAAAAACTACGGTGCTAATTTTAAGTATGTTGTAATGTCATCATGGGCATGGAGCCACGTTTTAACGGTTGGCGATAAGAAAATTTCGGGCGAGGGTAGTTTTATGGAAGCAGACGCGCCCCGGCTATTTTCACTTAAGATACTAAAAGGCACCGGTGATGATTTGAACGATCCTTCGTCCATATTGCTTTCACAATCATTATCAAAGTCACTTTTTGGCGATACCGATCCTATTAATAAATTGTTGCAATTTGATAATCAAAAAAGCTTTAAAGTTACAGGCGTCTATGAAGATCCGCCTCAAAATACAACCTTTCATCTTCGGGGTATAGCATTCATTGCATCGTGGAATTATTATGCTTCAAACATCATAGCAAAACAAACTCTTCCAGACTGGGGCAATAACTCTTTCCAGTTGTTTGTACAAACAGCAGATAATGCCAACATGGCGCAGGTTTCCACAAAAATAAGAGATGCCAAACTAAAAAGGGTAAGTAAAGAAGATGCAAGATATAAGCATCAATTGTTTTTAAACCCCATGAGCAAATGGCATTTGTATTCTGATTTTAAGAACGGTGTTAGTGTTGGAGGCAAGATCCAGTATGTTTGGTTATTTGGCATAATTGGCGTGTTTGTATTGTTGTTGGCCTGCATCAACTTTATGAACTTAAGCACCGCCAGGAGCGAAAAACGCGCAAAAGAGGTTGGTATCCGTAAAGCTGTTGGCTCTGTACGCGGGCAACTGATCAGCCAGTTTCTTTGCGAATCTTTATTGGTAGCCGTTTTTGCTTTTGTATTCTCGTTAGTATTAGTTCGGCTCGCATTGCCTGTTTTTAACAGTGTGGCCGATAAAAACATTTCCATCCTGTGGGGCAGTCCTGCGTTTTGGCTCATTGGTTTAGGGTTCTGTCTTTTTACTGGGTTACTGGCAGGCAGCTATCCTGCATTGTACTTATCGTCATTCGAGCCTGTTAAAATATTAAAAGGCACCTTTAAAGCCGGCCGCTTTGCCGCTATCCCCCGCAAGGTTTTGGTAGTGCTGCAATTTTCAGTATCAGTTGTTTTAATAGTAGGTACCGTTATTGTTTTTAAACAGATCCAGTTTGCAAAGGACCGCCCCGTGGGTTTCACCCGCGATGGTTTGATAAGCATAGAAATGGCAACAGAAGACCTGCATAAGCAGTTTAATACTGTAAGAGCCGATCTGTTGAAATCAGGTGCTGCTATAGAGGTTGCCGAATCATCAAGCCCGGCTACCCAGGTAAACAATAATAGCAGCGGTTTTGTGTGGAAAGGAAAAGACCCGGCTATGACCGATGATTTTGCCACTATTGGCGTTACTACCGAATACGGTAAAACAATGGGCTGGAAGCTTGCCGATGGCAGGGATTTTTCGCGGGAGTACCTTACAGATTCAGTTGGTTTGATATTGAATGAATCCGCTGTACAGTATATGGGGTTTAAAAACCCGGTTGGTGAAATTGTGAAATTTGGAGGTAACGACTGCCGGGTTATCGGCGTTATAAAAAATATGGTGATGGAATCGCCTTATGAGCCTGTTAAGCAAACCATTTATTATGTCAATAAAAATATGGGCGGCTTTTTAAATATAAGGATCAACCCTAAAATAAGTACAAGCGAGGCATTGAAAAAAATAGAAGCTGTTTGTAAAACATACTCTCCTTCAGTGCCATTCAGTTACAAGTTTGTTGATGATGAGTACGGTAAAAAATTCTCTGACGAAGTGCGGATAGGTAAACTGGCCAGCTTTTTTGCAATACTTGCCATTTTCATTAGCTGTTTAGGCTTGTTTGGGATGGCCTCGTTTATGGCCGAACAGCGTACAAAAGAGATTGGCGTGCGCAAAGTACTTGGCGCAACTGTTTTTGGCTTATGGCGCTTAATGTCTGCTGATTTTGTAGGACTGGTGGTTATCTCACTATTTATTGCTACCCCATTTGCCTGGTATTTTATGCAATCCTGGCTCCGGAAATATAATTATCATACCGAGATTTCATGGGAAATATTCGCAGTAACGGCGGCAGGGGCTATCATTATTACATTGCTTACAGTAAGTTATCAAAGTATAAAAGCCGCCCTGATGAACCCGGTGAAAAGTTTGAAAAGTGAGTAGGCAGTTATGAGTTGGCAGTTGGCAGTTTTTATGTAGGGGCGAATTGCATTCGCCCTATACGCCAACCATTATTTCAGGCTATGAACTATCAACCATGAACCCATAGGTACTAATGAACTAATGAACAAGTGAACCAATAAACCAACCATGATAAAGAACTATTTAAAAATCGCATGGAGAAACCTTATCAAAAATAAGGCTTCTTCTTTGATCAACATTGGCGGCCTTGCCATGGGGATGGCCGTAGCTATGCTGATAGGCTTATGGATCTGGGATGAATTGTCATTCAATAAATATCACCAGAACTATGACCGGATTGCGGAGGTAATGGAGAAAGACGTTTATAATGGTACCGTATACACGGGTTCAACCATTCCGCTACCGCTGGATGCGGAGATGCGCAAAAATTACGGCAGTGATTTTAAGCATATCGCAATGACCTCTTTTACAGAGAAACACATTTTAAACATAGGGGATAAAAAAATATCATATCCGGGCGCTTTTATGGGCGCTGAAGGCCCGGAAATATTTTCGCTGAGGATGCTTAAGGGTACCCGCAACGGATTGAAAGGATATTCTTCTATGCTGATCTCACAATCAGTGGCCAAAGCATTGTTTGGAGATACCGACCCCATAAACAAAACGGTAAAGCTTGATAATAGAGACAGCTTTAATGTTTTAGGGGTTTACGAGGATTTGCCGCGTAACACTACTTTTCATGAGGTTGCATTTATCGGGCCATGGGACTATTACATAAACGCTCCGGGTAATGGAAGATCGCTGACCGACTGGAGCGACAATTCATTATTTATGTATGTGCAAATAGCTGACCATGCTGACATGGCCAAGCTCTCCGAAAAAATAAAAAATATTAAGCTGAACAGGGTTGGGGCTGACCAGGCGCGGACCAAGCCAGAGATGTTTTTGCAGCCTATGAGCAAATGGCATTTATATTCGGAGTTTAAGAACGGTATAAACACAGGCGGCGCTATCCAATATGTTTGGCTGTTTGGCATTATTGGTGCGTTTGTGCTCATGCTGGCCTGCATCAATTTTATGAACCTGAGCACTGCCCGCAGCGAAAAAAGGGCAAAAGAAGTAGGTATCCGTAAAGCCATCGGATCATTAAGAAGGCAATTGATCAGCCAGTTCTTTTGCGAGTCGTTGCTTATTGCCGTACTGGCATTTGCCTTCTCACTCATACTTGCTGTACTTATTTTGCCGTTTTTTAATAACGTGGCAAATAAAAATATGACTATTTTATGGAGTAGCCCGCTGTTTTGGATGGCAGGCGCAGGTTTTACATTATTTACAGGATTAATTGCCGGCAGCTATCCGGCCCTGTACCTGTCGTCATTTAAGCCTGATAAAGTATTGAAAGGTACTTTTAAGGCCGGACGCTTTGCGGCTCTTCCGCGTAAAGTGCTGGTAGTGCTGCAATTTACGGTTTCTGTTATTTTAATTATCGGTACAATCATTGTTTTTAAGCAGATCGAGTTTGCCAAAAACCGCCCCGTTGGGTACAGCAGGGATGGCCTGGTTAATATTGAAACAACAAATGATGACCTGCATAAGCAATTTAATCCGTTAAGAGAAGATCTGCTGAAATCAGGCGCAATAACGGAAGTGGCGGAATCATCAAGCTCTACAACAGGGATAAACAATAATCGCGGCGATCTCGACTGGAAAGGGAAAGACCCTGCAATGGCCTCCTCTTTCGGTTACATAGGCGTTACTTCTCAGTATGGCAAAACGGTGGGCTGGAAGTTCGCGGATGGAAGAGATTTTTCCAGCCAGTTAATTACCGATTCATTAACTATTGTGCTGAACGAAGCTGCTGTTAAATATATGGGGCTTAAAAACCCGGTTGGAGAAACAGTAAAAGTTGGGAAAAGGTTCCTGACCGTAATTGGCGTGGTAAAAGATATGATAATGGAATCGCCGTATGATCCTGCTAAGCAAACCATTTTTTACCTTAGGCAGGGCTCTTTTGATGATGTGCTCTTAAGGATCAACCCTAATGTAAGCGCTCATGAGGCGTTGGATAAAATTGCAGCGGTTTGCAAAATCTATTCTCCATCAGTTCCATTTACTTACAAATTTGCTGACGACGAATACGCCAAAAAATTTGCCAACGAAGAACGGATAGGTGAGCTGGCAAGCGCCTTTGCAATCCTGGCTATTTTTATCAGTTGTTTAGGCTTGTTTGGCATGGCATCATTTGTAGCTGAGCAGCGCACCAAAGAATTAGGTGTCCGCAAGGTATTGGGTGCAACAATTTTTGGCCTCTGGCGATTAATGTCGGCCGATTTTGTAGCGCTGGTGATAATCTCGCTATTGATCTCCGTCCCTACAGCGCATTATTTTATGCATAACTGGCTTCAGCATTACACTTACCGTACTGAATTATCGTGGTGGGTATTTGCACTAACCGGAGCAGGAGCTGTTATTATTACCTTGCTTACGGTAAGTTACCAGAGTATTAAAGCAGCCCTGATGAACCCGGTGAAAAGCTTGCGATCTGAATAATCATTGGTCATTTCGCTATGCTGTCATTAGTCATTAGTAAAATTATTAATTAACTGATGATGCCACAGTCCGAAGGACTGTTAATGACCAATGACCAATGACCAATGACCAATGACCAATGA
>JAQBOS010000148.1 GCA_028287925.1 Mucilaginibacter sp.
TGACGATACCAATGACATTTAATACGGATGTGAATACGACAGGTAAGTAATAAAAACAGAAATAAGAGTCAAGATGCAAGAATCAAGAAGATAGAAAGTAGCTAAGGGAATAGAAAAGCTATAACAACTCAACAATAGCCCGAACATTTTATCGTCCGGGCTATTGTTTTTTGCTCCCCTTTAGGGGCCGGGGGGCCTATCTCCAATAACCACCTACCCAAACATAACCATGGTGGCTATGCCTCCACCTGCCAGCTACCCAAACTGCACGCGGACGTGGCGGCTCGGCCCAGTAACCCTGGCGATATACATAAGTTCCGCCCGAGGGAACCCATTCTTCCGAAACCCAAACATGGCGTGGCGTAGGGCGTACAGGACGAACCACAACCGCAGTTCGCGGACGACCCAAACGAGCCCTTACAATAATTTGTGCACTGCTGCTTGCTGCTGCAAACAATGATATGGCCGATGCCAGCATTAATATTTTTCCGTACTTTTTCATGGTAAAATATGTTTTGTTTTTTTAGTATGACGATACTGAACGGCAAGGGTTTAATTTTTTTTTACTTTCAGGTAACTCATTCAAATAATTCTGAAATCGAAACGGCGAAGCCTTCTTGAACACCATTGAAAAACAAACAACAGTGAAAAATTCCGAAATTCGAAATCAAAACTTATCTTCGCTTATATGTCACCGGCCGAAGCAAAAACCCGAATTGAATCTCTTTCATCTGAATTGAAACAGCACAATTACAATTATTATGTGCTGGCAATGCCTACTATTGCCGATTTTGATTTCGATAAAAAACTGGAAGAACTAAACGCGCTCGAAAAACAGTTTCCCGAATTTACAGACCCTGATTCTCCTACACAAAAGGTTGGCGGAGATATTACAAAAGATTTTGTTACCGTTAAGCATCGCTGGCCAATGCTGTCATTAGGCAATACCTATAATGAGCAGGAGCTTCTTGATTTTGACCAACGCATCCGTAAAGCCATCGGTGATAATTTTGAGTATGTATGTGAGTTAAAGTTTGATGGCTTGTCCATGAGCCTTACTTATGAAAATGGTGCACTTGTACGCGCTGTTACCCGTGGCGACGGCATCCAGGGAGATGACGTTACCACAAACGTGCGCACCATTAACACCATCCCAAAACGGTTAAAAGGCGGCGATTACCCAGATCTGTTTGAGATCCGCGGTGAGGTATTTATGCACCTTAAAGCCTTTGAGCGTTTAAATAACGAACGGCTTGAAAATGGCGAGATGACTTACGCCAACCCGCGCAACTTTGCATCAGGCACTATAAAAATGCAGGACTCTGCCGAAGTGGCACGCCGTCCGCTGGATTGTTTCCTGTATTTTCTTTATACCGAAAAACTATTGTTTAAAACTCATTGGGAAAGCTTGCAGGCGGCAAAAAGCTGGGGTTTTCATACCAACGAGCATAGCAAGCTGTGCGGCACCATTGAAGATGTTTTTAACTTTATTAGCCACTGGGATAAAAAACGCTTTGACCTGAGCTATGATATTGATGGTATAGTAATAAAGGTAAACAGCTACGCCCAGCAGCAGGAGCTTGGCTTTACGGCAAAATCGCCGCGCTGGGCAATTGCCTACAAATACAAAGCCGAGCAGGTGCAAACCGAACTATTAGCGGTAACCTACCAGGTTGGGCGAACAGGGGCTGTTACACCTGTTGCCAATTTAAAACCCGTACTGCTTGCCGGCACTACCGTTAAACGGGCAACGCTGCACAATGCCGATGAAATTGAAAAACGATTAAAGCTACACGAGCACGATTGGGTGTTTGTAGAAAAAGGCGGCGAGATCATCCCCAAGATCATCAGTGTAAATTTGGACAAGCGTGATCCATCGGCAAAACCGATCCACTATATTACTCATTGCCCGGTTTGCGGCACCCTGCTGATCCGAAAGGAAGGCGAAGCAGCCTCCTATTGCCCTAATGACGAGGGCTGCCATCCGCAAATAGTTGGCAAAATGCAGCACTTTATAAGCCGCAAAGCCATGAATATCGATGGCCTCGGTGATGAAACAATTGAAACACTTTACCAAAATAAATTTATAAGCCATATAAGTGATATTTACGGACTTAGTGTACATAGCGAAGAGTTAAAGAAGATGGGGCGCTTTGGTGAAAAATCTATCAATAACATGCTGGAAGGGATCGAAAAATCAAAAGAGATGCCTTTTGAGAAAGTGCTGTTTGGCCTCGGGATTCGCTATGTGGGTGAAACTGTAGCCAAAAAGCTGGCTGCTCATTTTAAAAATATAGATAATATTGTGGCCGCCACTTTTGATGAATTAATAACTGCAGAAGAAATTGGCGAACGCATTGCATTAAGCCTTATTGAATATTTTAGCGATCAAAGACACAAGGATGAGATCCAAAAATTAAAAGACTACGGGCTGCAATTTGTGACCGTAGAAAAAGAGGTAAATCTTGCCAGTGAAAAGCTTAGCGGTCAATCCTTTATTATATCGGGCGTTTTTGAAAAATTTTCGAGGGATGAGCTAAAAGACCTTATCGAACAAAATGGAGGTAAAATAGTTAGCAGCATTTCAGCCAAATTGAATTACCTGGTAGCAGGCGATAATATGGGTCCGGCTAAATTAGAGAAGGCCCAAAAACTAAATATCCCGATTATTAGCGATGCCGAATTGCTTGGAATGATAGGTTAAGCGTAAATCACTTTTAGGTTAATTTAACTTTTAGTTAGTGTTTTGACCTATATAAACATTTTACACGTTATTGTGTCAATTTAACGCGAAAAATTTCACTCATATCACATAAAACTTTATATTAGCAGCTTCATATGGCGGGCATCCTTGCCTGCCTATTGTGATAAGGTTTAGGTTAAAGCCTCCAAGCAGCGAGTGTGAGGAGGCTTTTATTTTACGGCATTATCACAGTAGCCTCATACTATCAAATTTTCATTTTTCCGATCTGTTTTAATCCTTGCCCATAACTTGGTATTGTTTGTTTTTTGTGCCGATAAGTGTAACACAAGCGGCTTTTCATCATCAAACCATCTTTAACACTAATTAACAAAAACGCCTGTTTTGGTTCAATAAAATTATTTGACCTTAGCATAAAACCATCTAAATGAAATTCACCATACCTTTCATCCTGCTTATAATTACCAGTTTAGGTACATTTTCGCAATCATTTACCATTAGCGGTAAAATCACTGACGAACATAATAAAGCAATTCCATTTGCAAGCATCTACATAAAAAATACCACTAAAGGCACATCAGCAAACAGCGAAGGTGAATACGGTCTGCAATTAAAGCCAGGCATGTATGATGTGCAGTATAAAGCGGTGGGCTACCAACAGCAAAGCCGAAAAATTGAGCTTAACAAAAATCAATCTATTAATATTGTTTTACAAACCGAAACATACCAGTTAAGTGATGTGGTTGTTAAGGCAGGCGGCGAAGATCCTGCTTATGCCATAATCCGTAAGGCTATAAAGAAACGAAAAACCCACCTTAACGAGGTTGATGCCTATACCTGCGAGGTGTACATAAAAGGTTTGCAAAAGCTCTTGGCAGCCCCTAAAAAGTTCCTGGGATTTGATGTGCAGAAAGCTACCCGCGAAATGGGCCTCGACTCAAACCGCAGGGGGATTGTTTACCTTTCAGAGTCTGAATCAAAATACAGCTTTATGAAGCCCGATAAGGTGCACGAGGAACTGATCTCATCAAAAGTATCAGGCAGCAACCAGGCATTCAGCTATAACAGAGCATCTGATATCCAGGTGAATTTTTACGAGAACATACAAAACTGGGGTGGCTTGAGCCTGCGCCCTCTGGTATCCCCAATTGCCGATAATGCCATGTTTTATTACAATTATAAATACATAGGTTTTACAACGGAAAACGGAGAAACTGTTGATAAGATAAAGGTTATCCCTAAACGCGGTTATGATGCTTGTTTCCAGGGATATATATATATTTTGGAAAACAGCTGGCGGATTTATGGCCTCGACTTTTTTATCACCAAAAAACAAAATATAAACTTTGTGGATACCCTAAAGGTAAGCGAACAGTTTATCCAGGTTAACCAGCAGGCCTGGATGCCTTCATCGGTTAAATTTGAGTTTACCGGCGGCTTATTGAGCTTTAAGGTTGGCGGATATTTTATTTCGGTTTATAAAGATTATGACCTGAACCCAAAGTTTGATAAAAAAGAATTTAAAGAGGTAATGCGGGTTACTAAGGAGAGCAACAAAAAAGATTCGGCCTATTGGGCCAATGAAAGGCCGGTCCCGTTAACTGAAGAAGAAAAAACAGATTATACAAAAAAGGCGGTACTGGCTAAAAAGCGTGAATCAAAACAATACCTCGACTCGCTCGACAGGGTGAACAATAAATTCAGCCTGCCTGATCTCACTTATAAGAACTACAGGCATGTTAACCGTTATGATCATGAGTATTATAACCTTGATGCTATTTTACCATCCATCAGGTTTAATACGGTACAGGGCTTTAATCTTAATTACGGCGCGTCGTTCAGCAAGCAAATTGATAGTACGACCAACAAATATTTAGTTGTTGGCGCAAAAGCGGGTTATGGTTTTTCAAACCATAAATTAACAGGCAGTGTCTACGCCGGTGTACCTGCAGGCTCCTATAACCTGGGCTTTAATGCAGGTTCTGAAATAGTCGACCTTAATAACCACACCTCTATTACGCCATTAATTAATTCGGTTTACAGTCTGTTTGAGCGGCAGAACTATGAAAAGCTTTATCAAAAACAATATGTATCGATATCTGCAAGCAAACGCATAACCGGCGGCTGGATGGCAAGCGGTTACGCTGAATGGGCAGACAGAAAATCGCTGGCAAATTCGTCAAACTATAGCTTTTTTAACCCGGGCAATAGGGATTATACCTCAAATAATCCATTTACGCCAACCTTTGACAGCCCCCTTTTTACTGATAACCAATCATTCAAAGTTACGTTGCGCACCACATATGATTTCAGCGACAAATATGAAACCTACCCTACCGGGAGAAGGTATCTTCCGTCAAAATATCCAACAATTGGCCTAACCTATACAAAGGGAATAAAAGGCGTATTGGGCTCTGATGTTGATTACGATTTGCTGGCTGCCGATATTTCCAAATCAAATATTAATGCCGGTGTATTTGGCCAAACTTCTTTCTTTGTGGGTGCAGGTAAGTTTTTAAATAATAATAGCATTTTTTACCCGGATTACAAGCAATTCACGGGCAACCAGATCTTGTTTTCAGGCACCGGGATCAATAGCTTTTTATTGCTGAATTATTATACCTACAGTACCTATACCAAATATATTGAAGGACACCTTGAACAAAATTTCTCGGGCTTTTTCCTTAATAAGATCCCATTGCTGAGGAAATTGAAGCTACAGGAGATCGTTGATATAAACTACCTGTCAACTCCTACTCTTAAAAATTATACAGAGTTAGGCGTTGGTGTGCAATACCTTGGTTTCAGGCTGATGTATGGCAAGTCATTTAACAGCGGCAGCAATACAAATTCAGCTATCAGGATCGGGGTGAGCTTTTGATTGGTTTATAGTTGATGGTTCATAGTTAATAGCCTGAAGTCTGCCATGCAACCCGCTAAGCATTTAAAATATCATGATATTTAATGATAACTAAACCTTAACATTCGATATTTGCCGATATGAAAGAAACACGGCTCAGGGAACTTGCATTGTTGTTTCTAAAATTGGGTACAACGGCTTTCGGAGGGCCGGCTGCGCATATAGCAATGATGCACCAGGAAGTTGTTGTTAAAAGAACCTGGTTAACAGAGCAACATTTTCTTGACCTTATTGGTGCGACCAACCTTATACCGGGCCCTAACAGCACCGAAATGGCTATTCATATCGGGCATGAACGCGGGGGATGGAAAGGGCTGATGGTTGCCGGCTTTTGTTTTATTATGCCGGCGGTATTGATAACCGGCTTTTTAGCATGGTTGTATAAAAGCTATGGGCAGCTTCCGCAAATTCAGCCTTTTATTTATGGTATTAAACCGGCAATTATAGCAGTGATCCTGGCAGCAATATATCCGCTTGCCAAAAAATCATTGCAAACTATTGAACTGGGCATTATTGGAATTGCGGCTTTACTATTAAGCTGGATTAGGTGCTCAGAGATCCTTGTATTATTTGGAGCAGGGTTTGCAGCAATGGGCCTGGCCGCTATCAGGCAAAAGCGAACCTATCCGACACTAACTTTAATACCGCTTTTTTTGCCGGTAGGAACAAGCTTTTTCAGTAAAACCAATATCAGTTTATTTTTATCATTTTTAAAGATAGGTGCAATACTTTATGGCAGCGGGTATGTACTGTTTGCTTTCCTTGATTCCGAGCTGGTAGCAAAGGGAATTATAACCCGGCAACAGTTAATTAATGCTATAGCTGTAGGTCAGTTTACCCCCGGGCCGGTTTTCTCGTCAGTTACCTTTATCGGTTTTCAAATAAATGGAATCAGCGGCGCCATTATTTCAACCATCGGGATCTTCCTTCCATCATTCGTTTTTGTGGCTTTACTTAATCCTTTAGTTCGCAAAATGCGCAGTTCCAAAATATTTGCCGCATTTTTGAACGCTGTAAATGTAGCATCAATAGCACTCATCCTCCTGGTCTGTTATCAATTAGGAAAAGATGGCTTTAATAATTGGCGGACACTTCTGATAGCTATTTTCAGCATCTTTATTCTTTTAAAATTCAAAAAAATTAATAGTGCCTTCATTGTACTGGGAGGTTCAATAGCGGGCTATCTTTTATTGTTGGTTTGATCTTTTTGTTAAAAGCAAATTTAACTTTACATTTCCCATCCTTACAAAATCCATGAACCATGAACTATCAACCATCAACAATTCTTATATTAGCACCCTTTAATAACTAATATGAATAAATTTCACGGAACCGGAGTAGCAATTATTACTCCTTTTCAGACAGACGGACAGGTTGACTACGATGCTTTAGGAAAGCTCATCAACTATTTAATTGAAGGAGGGGTGGAATACATAGCCTCACTGGGAACTACCGGTGAAAGCGCCACCCTAAGCAACGATGAACGAAAGAAGGTTTGGGAATTTACTTCAAAGGCTGTTAATGGCCGTGTTAACCTGGTTGCAGGCATTGGCGGTAACAATACGCTGGAGCTTGTTGAGCAAATTAAAGCGTTTAATATTGATGGGTATGATGCTATATTATCTGCAAGCCCGCATTATAATAAACCAACCCAGGAAGGTATTTATCAGCACTATAAGGCTATTGCAGAAGTTACGCCATTACCGATTATTTTATATAACGTACCCGGCCGTACCGGCAGCAATATAAGCGCTGAAACAACTGTAAGACTGGCAAACGATTTCAAAAACATCATAGGCATAAAAGAAGCATCGGGCAATTTTGACCAGCTTAACCAGATTGCGCGCGATAAGCCGGAAGGCTTCCTGCTGATATCAGGCGATGACCCCATTAGCTTACCGATGATAGCTTTAGGCGGTGTAGGTGTAATATCTGTTGTTGGGAATGCATTACCAAGGCAAATGTCTGACATGATCAGGACCTGCCTTGCCGGCGATTTTAAATCAGCACAAAAAGGCCATTCGCAGTTAATTGATTTTACACGTTTAATGTTTGTTGAAGGCAGTCCTGCAGGTGTAAAAACCGCGCTTAAACATTTAGGCATCTGCGGAGATACCGTGCGACTACCGTTAGTACAGGTTAGCGGCAGCACTGCTGATAAAATAATTGAAGAGACAAAGAAGATAACGAAATAAAAAACCAACCATGCCAGTGCAATAACACGGTGGTTTAATCAAATAAAAACCCGTATCCGAATGTGTCGGAACGGGTTTTTTAACGATAAAGTAAAGAATATGATTTTCTATTACTTAAGCTTGGTTTTTTGCCTCCTGCACTTCAAGGCGGATTGCCTGTGCTAAATTTTTGAGGTCTTGCATACCTTTTCTTACACGGGTACCAGCAGCGCTGTTGCCTTTGTTGTAAAATTTGTCAGCATCTGCTTCCAAAGATGCTACTAGTTCTTTTACTTCAGTAAATTTTTTCATTTCAGTTACTCCTTTTTTTTAATATGAGGTTTATTGTTTTATAAAGCTAATCTAAAATGTTTTTTCTTAATTAAAAACTTTTAAGAAAGAAAAATAATGCCTTTAAAGTGGTTTTTTTCAACATTTTCGCCTCAAAACCCTTATTTAAAAAGTATATAATACTATTAAATACATATTCAATAAGTATCGCATATATATTTTACAAGCCTTAGTTTTACAGTATTTTAATATAAACTTCACAATTATTGAAAACTAGGAAACGTTTAATCAAATTCCTGTCCAATATTTCAATTTCCGAGCTTTAAAATATTATAACTAACTTTTTAGTGAAACCATTTTACAATATATCAGGATAATATTTATGTACTTTAATTATTAATTCTCCAAATAAAGTATTTGCCCAGGCAAACCATTTCCGGGTAAAATCTGCTGCATCATCCTTATTAAACGATTCGTGCATAAAACCGGTGCCCGCATGGGTGTTTTTAAGCCAGTTAATGCATTTTACAATCTCAACTTTATCTGTTGATGTTAATGCACGTATAATAATGCTCATTGGCCAAATATAATTTAGGCCAACGTGAGGCCCTCCAATACCTTCGGCAGCCTTACCCTTAAAAAAGTAAGGATTAGCGGTACTTAAAACCATCCTGCGGGTATTCTGGTAAAGCGGATCATTTTCTGATATTGCATTCAAGTATGGCAATGCCAGCAAGCTTGGCACATTACTATCATCCATAAACAACTGATTACCGAATCCGTCAACCTCGTAAGCCAGCACTTTTCCATATACAGGGTGCTGTGCTGTAGCATACTTTTGTAGCGCATGGGCTACCTCGGCGGCTAAGGCCTTGCAATCTGCTGCAGTGGCTTTATCAGTGCCTATCTGCTCATACATCTCCGCCATTTGATATAAGCTTACCACGGCAAAATAATTGGATGGCACCAGGAACGGATAAATGGTAGCATCGTCACTCGGGCGGAAGATAGAACAGATCAAACCAACTGGCTTTACAGGGTTCCCGTAACCGCTCAACGGCGCGGTATCTGTTGATACTTCCGTTTTTCTTTGGAAATGATATGGGCCTTTGCCGGTTTTGCGTTGTTGTTCTTTAAAAGTGGCTACAATTATTTTGCCTGCCTTTTGCCAGTTTGCATCAAAAAAACTGTTATCGCCGCTGATCTTCCAGTAATTGAAAGCCAGCCTTACCGGGTAGCAAAGTGAATCTATTTCCCATTTGCGTTCGTGAAGCTCTGGCTTCATGCTGGTACGATCGGTATCCCATTCGCTGCCTGTTGGCCCCGCATTAAAAGCATTGGCATAAGGATCGATTAAAATACAGTTAACCTGGCGGTTTAATACACCTTTTATCAGATTTTTTAATTCAGGATCATTCTTTATCAGCGGCAAATACGGCCACACCTGTGCCGATGAATCGCGCATCCACATGGCGTTTATATCGCCTGTAATAACAAAAGTATCTGGTCTGCCATCCTTTACCGAAAAGTTCACTGTAGTATCTAAAGTATTTGGGTAGCAGTTTTCAAACAGCCATGCCAGCTCCGGATCCTTGATAGTGGCTTTCACATTTTTAATAATAGCTTCAACTGCCTTACTCGTAAATTTGCGTTCACTTAATTTGGGGCGTTTGCTTTCAAAAGCTGCTGTTACAAACCAGGCGGGTTTAAGGCCTAATCCAATCCCGGCGGTAGTTACACCGTTTATTTTTATAAAGTTTCTTCGCGATAGCATGTTGGTTTCAATTGGTGAATGGTAAAAATAAAAAAGCCTTTCGGAATCCGAAAGGCTAATTAATATTCTTTTTAAAGTCTCTCCTACCGGGGGAGATTTAGAGGGGGCTTACAGGATCAGCCTTTCTGTCTTCGCAGGGTCTCTCATAGATTTAAGTTAACCCACAAAAAAAAAGTTATATTAGTGTCCCTAATGGGGATATTTGAATCATCAAGGTGTATAGCTTTACAGATGGAGGGTATCAAATTTGGTCATTTTTACAGGGAG
>JAQBOS010000151.1 GCA_028287925.1 Mucilaginibacter sp.
TGGAGAGCTTTTCGAAGATCTCCGCTTCCTGCCCGGCATAATTTTTAGAAATAAAGCCATCCACAAACGGGGTATGTACCCTTGCCGGTGAGATGCTGTTACAGCGAATATTGTCGGCTATATAATCCCGCGCAACTGATAAGGTCATGGCATGGATAGCGCCTTTACTGGTTGAATAAGCAAATCTGTCGGTTATGCCTACATGTGCTGCTACTGAAGCCGTATTTAAGATCACACCGCCTTTATTGGCTTTCATTATTGGTAAGGCTGCAAACAGGCAGTTATATACCCCTTTTACATTTACATTATAGATCCTGTCGAAATCGGCTTCGCTGGTATTGTCGGCTTTGCCGATGTGAGCTATCCCGGCATTGTTTATCAGGATGTCTATTTTTCCTATCGACTTAAAAATATCAACAACCTGCTGCTGGCTGCTTACATCACATTTATGAACCGCGGCGTTACCACCGGCTGCTTTGATTTCGGTAACAGTATCATTTGCCGCTTCTTCATTCAATTCGATGATGTGCACGGTTGCTCCCTGCTTTGCAAACAGTACGGACATTGCTTTACCTATGCCGCTGCCGCCGCCGGTTATTATTACTTGTTTGTTGGTTAGTTTAAACATAGATTTATTCTTTAGCCCTCCAACTCTCCCCGATAGAGAGTTTTTATTTTTGTTAATCTAAAAGCATTTTTCACGCTTTTTATAATCTGAGCATTAGCGTTAATATCGCTCGCATATTTACTCACCCGGTCATTGCTTCGCTCGACCTGCCCTCTCTTCCGCAAGCGGTAAAGAGGGCCGAAGAATTTTTATTCTTTCTTTTCCTTACCTCTTTCCACCGCAGGCGAAGAGAGGTCGACCAGCGAAGCGTCGTCGGGTGAGTCAACTCTACGCCAAGCATTTACGCATTCTTACAATGAAATCCCCCGTTTCCACGGGATCCAGTCATCCTGGCCTAATTGAACCGATTTTGGTTCAAGCTCGCCACTGGCAACTTTTATCACATAATCCAGGATCCGTTCACCGGCCTGTTGGATGGTTTCATCACCTTCTATAATTGTTCCGCAGTTAATGTCGATGATATCAGGCATTTTAGTTGCGGTAGCAGTATTAGTTGAGAGTTTGATAACAGGCGTTACAGGATTACCTGTTGGCGTGCCCAGGCCGGTTGTAAATAATACGATGTTAGCTCCCGCCCCTACTTCGGCAGTAGTGCTTTCTACATCGCTGCCGGGGGTGCATAATAAATTCAGACCGGGTTTTGATACTTTTGCGGGATAATCCAACACATCGGCAACAGGCGAGGTTCCGCCTTTTTTTGCCGCTCCTGCGGATTTTATGGCATCTGTTATCAACCCATCCCTGATATTGCCGGGTGAAGGGTTGGCATAAAAGCCCGAGCCATCCGCCTCTGCACGTTTGTTGTAGGTGGTCATCAGCTGCATAAAGTAGTTTGCCTTGTCTTCATCCACACAACGGTCGCTCAACTCCTGCTCAACGCCGCAAAGTTCCGGGAATTCGGATAGGATAACCGAGCCACCCATGGTAACCAGCAAATCAGACACATATCCCAATGCCGGATTTGCCGAAATGCCAGAAAACCCGTCAGACCCGCCACACTCCAACCCAATGCATAATTTTGACAATGGTGCAGGTGTACGTTCCGTTTGATTAGCCTGCATTAAGCCTGCAAAGGTTTGCTTCAGGGCCTGTTTTAGCAGATCGCTTTCGGTACCTACTTTTTGCTGTTCCAGTATTACCAATGGCTTGCTGAAATTGGCATCTCGTACTTTTATTTCCTGCTGCAAAATGCTTACCTGTGCGTTCTGACAACCAAGACTAAGAATAGTTGCACCTGCAACGTTGGGATGGGTAACATAGCCAGCTATCAGTCCGCACAGGGTTTGCGCGTCACTGCGGTTACAGCCACAGCCCATTTCGTGGGTAAGGAATTTTATCCCATCTATATTTTTAAAAAACCGGTTTGATTTGGCTTTGTCGGCAGTAACCTGGATATCTGCATTCAGGATCTCTTCAACCGATTTACCCGCCTGGTATAGATCTATTAGCTGATCAACGTCGCCCTCATAGCTTTTTGCTTTTTTGTAGCCAAGCTTATCAACCAGAGCTTCCTTCAGTACATCAACATTACGGTTCTCGCAAAAAACCATCGGCACAACAATCCAGTAGTTGCCTGTACCAACCGAACCATCGGCGCGGTGATAGCCATTAAAAGTTTTGCCTGCATACTTTGCGGTATCAGGCTGGTGCCAATCCAATTTGCGTTTGCCCAGGTGAAACTCGCCTGAGGCATGGTGAACCGTTTGTGTGCTGATTGGTCCGCCCTGCGGGATTGGCTGCGTTGCCTTGCCTACCAGCACACCATACATAAAGATCTCCTCTTCGGGTTGCAGCGCATTGATACTGAACTTATGCTTGGCATCAACCTTTTCCGTTAACTTAAAGGTTTGGCCCTCAAAGTTAATTTCTGTGCCTTGTGCCAGGTTTTGCAGGGCCACCAACACATTATCTTTCGGGTGGATGCGGATGTAGCTATGTTTCTGTGTCGACATTATTATTAGTTAAGAGTAAGTTCCACTACCGGGATCTCATACAACGGCTTTTTAGCAGGAAGCGTTAAGATCAAATCATCCGGGTTTGTGGCCGACGGCTTGTATAACAGCTCCGATGCATCATTTAAAAACGCCGCATATTTAATTTTGCCCGCGTAACCCGGCAAAGTTATTGTTCCGCCTGCCGGATAATCATACAAATGTACGTACAGGCGTTTGGTTTTTGCATTATAAGTTAGCTTATCATTTTCTGGTACTTTGTAGATATCAGGCGCAAAAGTACAATTATAAATAGCGCGGTTGTTGGCATGCATCCAGGTAGCCAGGCTATCTAATGCGCGGGTTGCACGGTAGTCAAACTCGCCACGAGCGGTTGGGCCCACATTCAGGATCAGGTTGCCGCCATTACTCACCGAGGTAATCAGCAGATCCAATAACTGACGGTGTGTTTTCCAGGTATTTTCATCACGATAGTAACCCCATGAACCGCTAAAGGTTTGGCAGGTTTCCCAGGTTTTACCACGATATTTGGCCAGCTCGGCGGTGCTTACCTGTTCAGGCGTTTCAAAATCAGCTCCGTCTTTATATTCTTCCAGGTTAAGGCGGTTATCTACAATAATACCGGGTTGTAGTTTGCGGATCAGCTTTAATAATTCAACCGATCCCCAGTCGTCCTTGCCCTTGCCATGCCCGTTTTTATTAGGAAAAGAAAAATCAAGCCATAGAATATCAATTTTGCCATAGTTGGTCAGCAACTCGGTAATTTGGTTGCGCATGTATTGCCTGTATTTGGCCATATCCCTGCCCTTGTTCAGCTGTGCGTACGATGCATCGCTTTTATCTTTTGGCGACTGTGGGTGAATCTCATCAATGGTATAATCCGGGTGGTGCCAGTCGAGCAGGGAATAGTAGAAGCCAACTTTCAGGCCTTCGGCACGGTAGGCATTTACGTACTCGCGCACAAGGTCGCGTTTGGCAGCGGTGTTAGGGGCTTTATAGTCGGTATATTTTGAGTCGAACAGGCAAAAACCTTCGTGGTGCTTGGTGGTAAGCACGGCATATTTCATGCCGGCAGCTTTGGCGGCATGGGCCCATTTTTTAGGATCGAAGTAATCGGGATTAAACTGGTCGAAATATTTTTGGTAACCGGCATTGTCAATTTTCTCATTATGCTTTACCCATTCGTGCCGGGCAGCGCCGCTGTACAGGCCCCAATGAATGAACATGCCGAAACGGCTGTCTGTCCACCATTCCATTCGTTTTTGTTTTTGGGCGTAAGTTTCCGTGCCGATCTGTTTTTGGGCAAACACCGGCGAGCCGCTTATTAAAGCCAGCAAGAGGATTAGTTTTAGTTTTTTAAGCATAGGTTTATTGTTTAGTTGGTTAGTGGATTCAAGAAGTCAAGAATCAGGAGTCAAGATAAAAACCATAATTGCTTTAATATCTTGATTCTTAACTCCTGATCTCTTGATTCTCTTTTCTACAGTTCAAAAATCTTATTCATCAACACCCATTTCTCCCCTTTCAGTGCGCCTTTTACCGGTTGCTGGTATTTCCACATCAGGTTTTCCCACTCCTGCACTTTGGCATTGTCCGCATCCATTTTGCCCTTGCGCTCAAAGCTAAAGGTATCATTAACTTCCATTATCATAAACAGCCGGGTATCAAAACGGCAGATCTCCATGCCGGTAATTCCCGAATCTAAAATACTTTTCCTGATCTCCGGCCAGATCTGCCGGTGATGTTCTTCGTACTCCGCTATTAAAGCAGGGTCGTCTTTCAGATCGAGGGTTAAATAATACTTAGGCATGGTACAGAAATTCAGGCGATTTGGTACAACTGTCAATTGTACAAAAATTAATGATAAAAAGGAGAAAAAATGGTTAAAATATTATCAACGGGATAACTAGGTTGGAGTTTAGGCAGTTGGTTAACGCGGGTTGCTCCGAAGTTTATTTTGTGCAAACACCTACTGACCCTCCCGCTCAATTGCCGCGGGGGCTGTTACTTTTTTCTTGATAAAAAAGTAACCAAAAAATCAAGTCAGCAGAAATGCTTCTTTACGCACAGGGCCTTTCACGCACAAATCCGAAAAAACCACGGGCTGGAATCTTTTTGCCGGGCTACCCTTTCTGACGCAAGACCTTGTATGCAAAAATTTCCTATGCCCCTTGCCAGCGCTTTGGGCCATCAGTTTTTTCGGCTTTTTGCCGAAGCTTGTCTGCTGACGGAAGAAAAAATACTTTCAAACCAAAATCAACAATGACTTATTCATTCACCTAAAAATTATCCATAGGATTATATTATCCAATACACTAATTTTAACCTCATTCACCGTTAGCCTCACCGGCATGAAAATATTAAAACATCACCTTCGTTTTATTCCTGTTTTATTTATGATGATCTGCCTTTTGTTGCCATTGGGCGGGAAAGGGCAAAGGGTTGCTGCACACAATAATACTGCCAGGTGCCTGATTGTTTCGGACATTCATTTTAGCCCCTTTTATGATACAAGTTTGGTAAGCAGGTTGAAGGCGTTGCCTTACGATCAATGGGACGTGATCTTTAAAGCATCAAAAGTACCCTATGATTTTGCAATCATGCGCGGGCACGATTCAAACTATGGCCTGTTAATGTCGGCTATTAAGAGCATGAAGTCGCAGTTTGATGCAAAACACCCGCCTGCTTTTATTGTATTGGCCGGCGATTTTATCTGGCACGGGAATGCTGAACCAGCGTCGTTTTCTAAACTACCCGACAGTATAAAAAATCCTTTTAAAATAAATACCATTAAGTTTTTGGCACAATTGTTCAGGGCTAATTTTCCGCACACCCGGATCATTCCGGCGTTGGGAAACAATGATACCGATATGGGTAATTACCATAAGCAAAGCCAGGCTTTCCTCAACAGCTTTGCCGATGCCTGGGAAAAGGATGGCGAGGACAAGTATGGCAATTCATTGAGAAGCGAAGGGTATTATTCTTATCATCCTGCAACTGCGCCGAATTTAAAATGCATCGTTATTAACAGCAGCATGGTGGGCTTTAATCCTTATTTGGTAAAGCCATTTCCTGATGCTGATGCCCAAAAGATGTTTGCCTGGCTGGGCAGCGAATTGCAAGCAGCCCGGAAAAACCACAATGATGTTTGGATAATTTCGCATATCCCGCCAGGAAAAAACGTACACGACAGTAATGAAATGTGGCGCGACGACTATTCGCAAATGTTTGTTGATACCGTTGCAAAATATGCGCGTACTGGTAATAAAATAACCATCAGGGCAATAATTGCCAGCCATATTCACCGGAATGATCTCAGGGTGATAACCAATGCCAACGGTCCTGTTGCATACATCCGCACGGTGCCGTCTGTGAGCCCGGTTTATGGCAACAATCCGTCGTATGAAATAGCGGAGCTCGATAAAAACACGAACAGCCTGGTTAATGAAAAGACGTATTACTTCGACCTGGCCGACAGCGCCAAGCAATGGAACAACACGTTTGACTTGGAGAAGCAGCTTAGTTTGCCCGCAATTAATCCGCACAGCATTACCGGGTTTATCAACAAGTTTAAAACGGACACAACAGGCCTGGGCGCATATATCAAGTATTTTAATGTAGGAGCGATTGTGCCGGTTACTGCTGATCCAAAAAATTTAAATACGGTTAATTATATGAATTATTTAGGGGCCGATGTTTTGAAAGCGGGGAAGTAGGTTGGCGGTTGCTTAGCATACGGATGCATTTATAGCCTATCTTTTGACATGCCCAAATACTCAAGATATAAACGCCACCATTTTCATTATAATACCCGGTTGTATCGGAAGCAAACGGCCTGTGTCCGATATCGAACAAATAACTATCTGTTTAATATTTAAGTAATTGAATATAAATTATTTACAACTTGGCATTGTATTTATCGCATCCATGTTATAATTGGTCGTATGCTTAAAAATTATCTCAAAATCGCCTGGCGAAATCTGTGGAAGCACAAAACTTTTTCTTTTATCAATATTTTAGGCCTTTCAGCAGGTATTACGTTTACTTTGTTGATCGGCGCTTACATATGGGGCGCCCTGCGGGTGAACCAGGGACTTAAGGACATAAATAACCAATACGTGATCCTGAGCAAATGGAAAGATCCGAACATGGGTAACGAAGCCAGCGGGATCCCTGAATTGTCAAAAGCGTTAAAAGCAAATTACCCGGGCCTGGTGGCAAATTATTATAATGCTGCCGTGGCTGTTACCAATGTATCCAAAGGCGATAAGCATTTTCGCGAAGGTATTCTTGTAGGAGACAGTACCTTGCTATCAATGTACGGATTTGACTTGCTGGGCGGCGATATAAAAACAGCCTTACAAGGCACGTTTTCTGTAGTGATCACATCCAAAATGGCTACTAAATATTTTGGCAAAACAGACGTGGTGGGGCAAACCCTTAATTTTCAGGACTTCGCCGGTGGCAATCATGATTATATAATTACAGGGGTACTCAAGGAATTACCTGAAAACACCGTTACAGGTTTAAGCGGCAATGATAAATTCCAGTTTTTTATTAATGGTAACCTTAACAAATCGCTGCGTACTATCGAAGGCTGGGACAATACCGGCACTGTGGATCATATCGAATTGCAAAATGGAGCAGACCCAAAAGCCGTTGAAAATGCGATGCTTAACCTGCTGCGAAAAAATGAATCCGACGATGAGATAAAAAACAATCTTAAGCCATACCTGGCGCCGCTAAAAGATTACTACCTGCAAGCCAACAACGGCCTGGTAAAAAAGATGACCTGGACGCTGTCATGTATAGCTTTTTTCATCCTGTTAATGGCAGTGGTTAATTTTGTGAATATATGTATTGGCCGCTCATCAGGAAGAATGAAGGAAATGGGCATCCGTAAGGTAATGGGCGGATTGCGAAATCAACTGATCTCGCAGTTCCTGACCGAGTCGGTTATCATGGTATTGCTCGCTACGCTGCTTGCACTCTTTATTTATCCATACGCCGGCCGGTATTTCGGTGACGCTATGGGGTACCAGGTTACCGGGCTATTGCTGTTCCCGGCTTATTTTATCCTGATCCCTTTGCTGTTTGTACTTTTTGTGGGTATCCTGGCAGGTGTTTATCCTGCTTTGGTATTATCGGCCCTGGGAACGATCGATTCGCTAAAGGGCAAGCTGCATTCGATTAAAGAAAGTGTGTGGTTACGGAAAACGCTGGTGGCTTTCCAGTTTGTAACGGCAGCCATTGTTTTTATCGGCGCCATCATCATTTCGCAGCAGGTTGACCTATTCTTTAAGGGCAACCTTGGCTATAATAAGGATTACGTTATCTATGCGCAGGTCCCGCGGGACTGGTCGCCTAAAGGCGTAAAAAAAATGGAAGCTATCCGCTACCGGCTGGCCCAAATGCCGCAGGTGCGCAATATTTCGCTTTCGTGGGAAATTCCCGGCGGCATGGATTGGCAAATGCGCAAAACGTTGGTTTCCCGGCAGGGCGCTAACCCAATACAAGGTTTTAATACACAACATTTAATTGCGGATAATCAATACGCCGCCACCTTTAATATTCCGTTAAAGGCAGGAAAATTTTTCAGCCAGGTGGAACGGCCCGATGATTCCACAGAGGCAGTGATCAATCAAACCGAATTGAAAGCACTCGGCTGGAATAACCCGGATGAGGCCATTGGCCAAAAAATTGTATTCCAGGGTAGTTCGTTTACTATCTGCGGCGTAACTGCAGACTTTCATTTCGGCTCGATGCAGCAACGGATCCAGCCGATCACTTTTACCAATGTTAACGACGTTAATATTTACCGCTATCTTTCTATAAAACTGAAGCCCGGTAATATGCAGGGAAGCATTGAGGCTTTACAAAAGAAATGGAGCGAGGTGATGCCGGGTGCCCCCTTTGAGTATAGCTTTATGGACGATGCCCTTAAAAAATTGTATGCAACCGAAATACAATTAAAGGAAGCAGCCTATATTGCTACAGTGCTAGCTTTTGTTATTGTGTTGCTTGGGGTTTTAGGGCTGATATCACTGAGCATTCAAAAACGTACCCGGGAAATCGGCATCCGCAAAGTACTTGGATCGTCTGTAGCAGGTATAACGGCGCTTTTTTTGAAAGATTTTTTGAGCGTGATCCTGCTGGCTGGTATAATTGCCTGTCCGCTGGCTTATGTAATTATGCACCAATGGCTAAGCGATTACGCCTACAGGATTAATATATCGTTAACGCCTTTTATTATTTCGATAGGCTTATTAACCGTTATAACCGCCATAATTATAGTGTTGCAAACTATTAGGGCAGCTTTTGTAACCCCCCTAAAAAGTTTAAAGAGCGAATAAGAGCATCCGGTGTCGCAAGCGAAGCACCACAAGTTAAGCCCTTTTTCTTCCACTGCCCCCGCAGGGTCTCTCATAGATTTAAGTTAACCCATAAAATTAAGGACTGTTGTTAGCAAAGCTAAAGCCGATCATCAATGACTGAAAAAAGGAGTATCCTTTCCAAAGGGTCTGCCATCCAGGCAACCCTTTGCTTT
>JAQBOS010000175.1 GCA_028287925.1 Mucilaginibacter sp.
GTTGCCAGCCCAAATAAACCAAGACAAGAAATTAATATGGCAATACCTGCAAATATGTCAAAAAGAGTCCCTGTCTGCTGATCGGATTTATAAAGCTTATCATAGGTTTGATCAAGAAAAGTATAGCTGAAAGGGTAATTTGGATTATACCTTTTCCAGGTAGATTCAACTGCTTTTAATGCTTTTGGGGCATCCTTCCCGGTTGTTTTAACAAAAAGCTGCCAGGTATGCGGCTGATAATAAAATATAAACGGTTCAATTTTTTGTTTTAACGATGCAAAATGAAAATCTTTTAAAACACCAACTATCACACCGCTTGTTTGCCATAGCTTAAAACGTTTGCCTATCGGGTTCTGAATTCCGGCGTCTCTTACAGCTGTTTCATTTAATATAAAATGTGCAGAGTCTGGCTTTATGCCTGTAAAGCTGGCGCCAGCTGTTAACTTCAACTTAAAAAAACGAATAAAATCTTTATCAATCCCCATTGGATGGATCATGAACGACCTGTCTTTTTCTTTTCCATCCCAGTCAGTATCCCCTGTAGTGCTGCCAAGGCTGATAATGCTATTATCACCGGTGGTAACTCCTGATATGCCCGATTGATTGAGCAACTCGCTTTTTATACCTTCATAATGGTTCTCCATATCGCGCATGGGCACCGAAAAAACATACGATTTATCAAAGCCTAATTCTTTGTTTTGGATATAGCTAAGCTGCCGGTTAATGATCAGCGTACCTATTATAAGCCCGATCGAGAAAGCAAACTGGCAAACAACCAGCACCTTCCTGAAAACGGAATTACCAACACCTAATGATAGCTTGCCCTTAAGCGCATTAATTGGTTTAAATGACGAAAGCAGTAAAGCCGGATAAATGCTGGATGCTATTAAAGTAATTATTACGGTTAAACCCACAACCTGCCAAACCGTATCACTCAATAGGTCGAAATGCATATCCTTGCCTGATAATGTATTATAAGAAGGCATAAGAACAGTAATAAGGCCAAACGCCAAAATAAGCGAAATGCTGAAAAATAAAGCAGTTTCAACAATAAACTGGCTGAAAAGCTGTAGCCTGGCGGCGCCGATAATTTTACGCACACTCACTTCTTTTGAGCGCAGCATAGCACGTGCAGTGCTCAGGTTTATGTAGTTTATTGCAGCTATTAATAAGATCAGTATAGCTACTATAGCAAATACTTTTACCGTTTGCATAGCTGATGAGCTGCCATCAGGCGCATACAAATGTATTTTGGTTAGTGGTTGAAGCAGGTAATGCCCATCAGATAATTTAATCCCGTCCTGGTTTTTAACATGGATCATGGTGAGTTTATCTTCAACATCTTTTATTGACGTACCGGGCTGCAATTGCAAATAGGTGGTAACATAATAATCACCCCAATCAGCATCCATTGATTTCCAGTAATCTGTGGCGCGGTATTGGTTTTTCCGCACGTTGATTGAGAACAATATATTTTGATTGATGGATGAGTTCCCCGGAAAATTAGCCACAATTCCGTTAACTATATAGTTATCTTTGTTATCAGCCTGCAGTATTTTACCAATTGGGTTTTCATCTCCAAAGTAACGTTTAGCTGTGCTTTGGGTTACTATAATTGAATTATCAGTTGGGAAAGGGTTGTTTATATCGCCTTTTATTAATTTAAAATCAAACACTTTAAATATAGAAGGATCAACAAAGCTTAACTTACCCCGCTCTTCTGTCAATAATTTATTCTTATACCTGAAAATGGAATAATCGCCGTTGTCAACTACTCTTACGGCGTTGACAACACCTGGCACATCCTTTAATGCAAAAGTTGCAACCGGCCCCTGCACACCACCCCAAACCTGCTTGCTGGTACCAGTGCCTATCTGGGCGTTAACCTTATAGATCTGTTCGGCTTTGGTGTTAAACCTGTCGAAGCTAAGCTCATCATTAACCCAAAGTAATACCAGCAAACCAACGGTTAAGCCAACGGTAAGTCCTACAATATTTATGGCGCTGTAAAACTTGTTATTAACTAAGTTGCGCCAGGCGGTTTTAAAATAGTTTTTTATCATGGTATTTGGTCATTAGTCATTGTTTCATTAGTCATTAGTGTCTCAAAGATGTGTCATTGAACATTTAATCTAATCATCCGCCTAAACAAATGACTAATGCCCAATGACTAACCTCACTCACTCCTCAAGCTTTTCACCGGATTAGTCAAAGCCGCTTTTATTGATTGAAAGCTGATGGTTATTAAGGCAATTGCCAGCGTTATCCCAGCCGAAATTGCAAAAACCCACCAGCTCATATTGGTTCGGAATGCAAAACCCTGCAGCCATTTGCTCATGGCATACCATGCTATAGGGAATGCCAGTACCGATGCGATGATGATCAGCTTTAAAAAGTCCGTTGAAAGCATGGTTACCACGTTTTGAACCGAAGCCCCTAATACTTTCCGGATGCAAATTTCCTTCATGCGCCTTTCAGCAGTGTATATTGCCAGCCCCAGTAAACCTAAACAGGCCACTACCATCGATAATATGGTGAAAACGGTAAAAACCTTCCCCATCACCTGGTCTGAGCGGTAAAGCGCATCAAATTCAGCATCCATAAAGCTATAATCAAATGGCGTATTTGGTGCAAACGCTTTCCATTTACGCTGAATAGCTTCAATTGCTGTATTATAATCTCCCGGCTTTATTCTTACAGTAAAATAGGATGTTCCAATTTGATAGGTGTTTGAAGTTGTATAGAATAATGCAAAAGGAGCTATCTCCGTTCTTAACGATTCGGTGTTAAAATCTTTTACAACACCTATTACTTTAAATTTTTGATTGTTATTACCAGGGTAGGTCAGCGTTTTGCCGATAGGATTCTTCCATCCTATTTGTTTTACAGCAGTTTCGTTTAATAACACCGATGCCGAATCGCTAAAATCTTTAGAGAAAGCCCTGCCGCTTTCAATTTTTAGATTTAGCGTTGATACAAATGCATCGTCAACAATAAATGAAGAGAGCATAATGTTATTCTCGGCACTGTGCGCGTCATTCGCGTTTAATTCAGGTATATAGGTATCACCGAAAGACTGTTTGGTGGGTAAGCTTGTAGAGATACTTGCGTTAGCTACCTGCGGCAGTCTTAATAACTCTGTGCGCAGGCCTTCTTCATTTTTACCAAGGCGGTCGGCATTCGCTATAACAAGTACATTTTCTTTATTAAAACCAAGGTCCTTGCTTTGGCTAAACATTAATTGCTTGTAAACAACAACGGTACAAATAATAAGCACGGTTGATACCGTAAACTGGAAAACAACCAGGGCATTGCGGGTAAAAAAGCCGCTTCCTGATCTGTTAAATAAGCTGCCACCCTTTAATATGCTTACAGGTTTTAATGAGGTAAGAAAGAACGCAGGATAGCTGCCTGCCAGCAAACCCGTTAGTATTATTAACGATAAAATACCGAAGCTTGTTTTCAAATTAAGGAATCCAAATAATGAAAGCTCCTTACCTGCTATTTGATTAAATGCAGGCAATACCAGCATAACAATAAGCACTGCAAAAATGGCCGCCATGAAACTGTATAAAATGGCCTCGGTAATAAATTGCCGGATCAGCTGCTTTCTTAATGACCCTAAAACTTTACGGATGCCCACTTCCTTCGCACGTTTTACAGATTGGGCGGTTGAGAGGTTCATGAAATTAACACACGCCAATAGTATAATAAACAATGCAATAGCCGAAAAAATATATACGTATTTGATATCGCTTTGTTCAAAGTAGCGGGTACCTATATTTGCCGAGTAAAGGTGCAGATCTGTTAAAGGCTGTAAATGCAAATCCCATTTTCCGCCTTTTCTTTTAAACTCGTCATAAGGCTGACCAATGCGTTTAAAAGCACTGGCGGCTTGTGTTTTTACCAATTGCGGAAACTTGTTTTCCAAAGCTGTTACGCTTGCCGGATCAATAGCTGCGTTAGCCTTAAATTTAACATAGGTGCCCATTTGCAGCCAAACCCAGCTCCAGCTAAAGCGTTTTACATTTGGAATACTTGCTGTGTTTTGCAAAACATCAAATTGCAGCGATGATTGTTTTGGCAGATCCTTTAAAACAGCAGTTACTGTAAATGGCGTAGTATACTCATCAAATATTAAAGTTTTACCTATTGGCGATTCATCTCCAAAGTACTTTTTAGCGGCTTTTTGAGTAATTACAATTGAATTGATGCCGCTTAAGCAGGTTGCAGCATCACCGGCTATTAACGGATATTTAAAGAATCTTAAAAAATTGGAATCAACTGCAAGCAGGCTTTTTTCTGTTATCGAACCTTTTTGACCTTTGTTTTCATAATGGATGATCTCGTCGCCAGGTAAAAAGATGCGGGTGTAGCTTTCAATTTGCGGGTAATTGTTTACTAAAGCTGCACCAACCGGTGGTGGGGTATGTCCAATATTAAATTGATTATTACCCATTTTTCCATCAAGATTAACCCGGTAAATTCGGTTAGCATCTTTAAAAAAACGATCATAGCTCAATTCATCAGCTACATACATCCCAATCAGCAGCACGCAAGCCAGCCCAATAGCTAAACCACTTATATTTATAATACTGCTTATCTTGTTCCTAACAAGATTGCGCCATGCAA
>JAQBOS010000183.1 GCA_028287925.1 Mucilaginibacter sp.
CGCAAAAAGCAGGAAGCCCAGCATTATGTTTAATACTGTGCCTGAAAAGTTAATGTGCTTTGCTAAAACGGTAAGATAGCCTGCAATTTCCGGATCGAGCTTATCAATAATAATGGTGATAACCGAAACAATAATAGCTATGGTAATAATACCAATAGTGCCCGGCAACTTAATATAGCGGGCATTAATATATGAATAAAAGGCGCTGACCATAATCAGCAGCGCAATGATTAAAAACAGACCCATTAGCAACTAGTTACCTTACTAATGTAATTAATGGAACAATGTTTTTAAAACGGAAGATTTTCTATTTTGACGCTTCGTTGACCTTTCTTGTTTCAGTATTAAAACTCCTTACTATCAACCTGTTATCACTATTCTTGTTAAAGTAATTTATAAACCAGCTAAAAAATATAATGCCCTTATTTGAAAAGCCTGCCAGTGACATGATGTGTACAAACCCCCATAACAGCCACGCAAAAAAGCCCTGGAAGCGGAGCTTGCCCAAATCGGCAACAGCCTGGTTACGGCCTATAGTGGCTAATGTGCCTTTGTCTTTGTATACAAACGGCCTTGTTGGCTGATTATTAATTAAATTAACCAAATTTTTAGCCAGCCATTCCCCTTGTTGTATAGCCGTCGGCGCTACGCCCGGATGACCGTTTGGCGTTTCGGGGGTAATAATTGCAGAAACATCGCCTATGGCAAAAATATTCTCATGACCTTTTACCCGGTTTATCTCATCCGTCTGGATCCGGTTGCCGCGGGTAATAATATCTGCAGGAATCCCATCCGGAACCTCGCCTTTTACCCCTGCTGCCCATAATACATTACGGGTTTTTATTGTCTTGCCGTTATCAATGGTTAAATAAAAGCCATCATAACTTTGCACATGCGCACTATTAAATATGGTTACATCCCCATCAGTCAAAAACTTTTTTGCCTTTTCCGATGCCTGGGGAGACATGGCAGCCAGCAACCTGTCTTTACCTTCAACCAGGTAAACCCGCATATCGTATTTACTTAGGCCATGGTAATCCTTTCCTAAAATTAAATGCCGCATCTCGGCCAATGCGCCGGAAAGTTCTACACCGGTAGGTCCGCCTCCAACAACCACAAAGGTCATCAGGGCAAATTTCTCCCGCATGTCTGTAGTAACCAGTGCAGTTTCAAGGTTTTGAAGGATCAGGCTCCGTAAATTCAATGCCTCCGGGATGTTCTTCATCGGCATGGCAAAATGCTCAATTTCCTCATTCCCGAAAAAATTGGTATTTGAGCCTGTAGCAATTACCAGGTAGTCGTAATGCACAGTGCCTATATCAGTAGTTACAGTATTACTTTCAGGGTTTATCTTTTTTACCTCGGCAAGATTAAAGCTAAAATTATTTTGTTTGGTAAAGATCCTGCGGATTGGGAAGCCAATGGAATCGGCCTCAATGGAGCCTATGGCAACCTGGTAAAGCAAAGGCTGAAAGGTGTGATAATTATTTTTATCAAGCAGCAGTATTTCAACCGGTGCTTTTTTTAGTTTTTGTGCTAAGGCCAAACCACCAAATCCTCCTCCTATGATCACTACTCTTGGTTTGGAACCATTATTTTTATTTTCGGATGTAACAGTAAACATATATGCTTGTAAATTTCAATATTACACAATCTTTCATTAATCTATTGTAAACTTATCAGGCTGGGCTAATTATATACAATTTGCTGACTTATCAGTTTTAAAAATTGCCTGGATAAAAATTGCTGTACCAGCATAATTTAGCCAGAGGATCATTTATTGGTACATGTATAAACTACATTTAATAATAAAATGAGCTTTTTTTCACCATTTATATAAACAAACAGGCTTTTTTTTGCTATTTTTAACCGCAATGATGATATAATAGAAGATTTTTAACTTCTATTGGATAATAAAGGCTAATATATGGGCAGAATTGGCAAAGTTTCAGGTAATGACAATAAAGTTGAGGTAATTAATAGTCTTTATATTGTAAAAATTGGTGGAAACGTTATTGATAATTCCGAAAACCTGCATAATTTTCTTAAAGATTTTACAGCACTTGATGGCTTTAAAATTTTAGTACATGGCGGTGGTAAAGTTGCTACCCAGCTTTCTGAAACGTTAGGCATTGAGCCTAAGATTGTTGACGGCCGCAGGATCACAGATATTGAAACGTTGCGTGTGGTAACTATGGTGTATGGCGGCCTTATCAATAAAAATATAGTAGCGCAGCTACAACGTTTTGGAACGAATGCAATTGGCCTTACCGGAGCCGACGGAGATTTTATCCGTGCAAAAAAACGCCCTGTTAAAACTATTGATTATGGTTTTGTAGGTGATATTGATGAAAACTCCATAAAGCCCGAAAATTTAAAAAGCCTGATGGATGCCGGCTTTACCCCTGTTTTTTGTGCGTTAACCCATGACGGGGAGGGCCAACTATTAAATACCAATGCTGATACCATTGCATCGGCATTAGCCGTTACGCTTTCGGAGCTATATGAAACCACTCTCATTTATTGTTTTGAAAAAAAGGGTGTATTAAAAGATATTAATGATGAGGATTCACTGATACAGGAAATTGATCCTAAACAATATGAAGAATTAAAAACACAGCAAATAATTCATAGCGGGATGCTTCCCAAGCTGGATAATGCATTTACTGCAATAGCCTGCGGGGTTAAAGCTGTAATTATTGGCCATTCAAATGATCTGGGTAAATTGAAACATAATAAACCTTTTGGAACACTTTTAAGCAAAAGCAAATGAACTCACAACAACATATAGCCATATTGGGCAGTGGCAACATAGGCCTCTCTTTAGCTAAGGGACTTGTTAAAGCCGGGATTTGCAAGCCACAGCAAATTTCGCTAACCCGCAGAAATGTTGGTGCGCTTGCTCCGTATGCAGAATTGGGTTATCATGTAACCGATAATAATCTTAAAGCTGTACGAAAAGCTGATTTTATAGTGTTAGCGGTTTTGCCGCATCAGCTAAATAAATTACTGGATGAAATAAAGCCATCCATAAAAGCCGAAAAACAGTTGCTTATCTCTGTTGTATCAGGCGTTAGCTGCGGCGATATCCGTACGCAGCTTGATCTTAGTGTGCAGGTAGTGCGCGCTATGCCTAATACAGCTATTGCTATAGGTCATTCCATGACCTGTATTGCCACGGATAACGGTACACCTAAGAATATAAATTTCGTACGCTCTCTTTTTGATACTGTTGGGGTAACCATACAGATCAATGAAGAATTAATGACCTCGGCCACCGCATTATGTGCTTGCGGGATAGCCTTCTTTTTAAGATCGATCCGTGCGGCGTCACAGGGTGGTACCGAAATTGGCTTCCATGCGCACGATGCCCTAAAAATGGCGGCACAAACAGCCAAGGGCGCAGCCGACCTGTTGTTACAGCTTGCATCGCATCCGGAACAGGAGATTGATAAGGTAACTTCACCAAGCGGATGTACCATTGCCGGCCTGAACGAAATGGAGCACAACGGCTTCAGCTCAGCCATGATAAAGGGGATAAAACTATCTGCTGCAAAGGCTGGCGATCTTTATCACAAGCCGGAATAAGCCATTCTATTTTAATAAAAAGCTTATCAAAACAATAGCAATTAGCTTAACTAACCATTTCAATACAAACCACAATATCCTGTAAATCAGTTTATAATATATTATTTATTGTAACAGGCATAATTTTAGTACTTACGCTCCAAAGCGTATATTTTTTAAAATGTTAACAGTAGAAAAAATTGGCGGCACTTCCATGACCGCATTAAACGATGTAATAAAAAACATCATTCTTTTTAACCGCAGCGACCAGCAATTGTATAACCGCATTTTTGTAGTATCAGCATTTTCAGGGGTAACCAACCTGCTGCTCGAAAATAAAAAAACAGGCGAGCCGGGCGTTTATCATAACCTGGCTAATTTCAGGGATTTTCATAAACCGTTAAAGGACCTTGTAGCAAAGCTTAAACAGATCAACAAAAGCTATGAAAGCCTTGGTTTAAATATTGCCGATGCAGATAAGTTTATTGAAAACCGGATAAAGGAAGCGCAAACCTACCTGGAGAATCTTGCAAATATCCTTACCTCCGGATATGTAAGCAATGAGGGGATTTTGCAAGCAGCAAGAGAGATCTTAGCATCCATTGGTGAAAGTCATTCTGCGTTTAACTTTGCCAATATATTGCAGAACATGGGCATTAATGCTACCCTGGTTGATTTGAGCGGTTTTCACGACCATCACTCTTACACCATTGACCAACGCATTAAAAGAGAGTTGCAACACATTGATTTTGAGAACACTATCTGTATAGTAACAGGCTATGCAAAAGGAACGGAAGGGATTATGCGTGAGTTTGACCGCGGCTACTCTGAAGTTACTTTTAGCAAGATAGCCGTAGCCGTTAAACCGCAGGAAGCCATCATCCATAAAGAATATCATTTATGTACAGCCGACCCTGTTTTAGTGGGGATCGAAAACTGCTCGCCGGTAGGCAATACTAATTACGATGTTGCCGATCAGCTGGCTGACGTGGGCATGGAAGCCATTCATCCCAAAGCATCAAAACCATTGGAGATCAATAATATAAACCTTCGCATTAAAAACACTTTTGATCCTGAGCATCCTGGTACATTAATAACAAAAGATTATATCTGCGAGCACAAACGGGTTGAGGTAATTACCGGTACCGAAAAGGTGATGATCATTGATATTTATGATCCTTCAATGGTAGGCACGCCGGGTAGCGATTTGGAGATCATGCAGCTGTTTTATAACCACAACATCAGCTATAACTTTAAAGCTACCAATGCCAACAGCATCTCGATAGTGATCTGGGAAAAAGACTTTGATAAAAAGCTTATTCACGAGCTGGAGGCAAACTTTGAAAAAGTAACTGTTGAAAAAGCGGCTATGGTATGCTTAATAGGTTCAAATATGGACAGGCCCGGTTTATTGGCAAAATCAGCCAATGCACTTGCTGAAAATAATATAAACATCAAAAGCGCCGGTTTTGCCTTACGCAAGGTGAACATCCAGTTTTTAATAGCACGGGAGGATTTTGATACGGCAATAATTGCATTGAATAAGGCGATGAAGTAAATAGCTCCAATTTTGTCATTGCGCAGCGCGGCAACCGCGAACTTTACAGAGAGAATAGAACGGTTTAGAACTTTGCATAGTAAACTTGTACAGTTCGCGATTGCTTCATACCTCGCAATGACATAGTGGTTAGGAATAAGGTATACTAATCCAAATAATAATGCCGTACCCTGTTCAACCCTTCATCCAATTCATAAATTAAAGGAACTCCTGTCGGCAAATCCAATTGCGTAACTTCTTCATCGGTGAGATGATCGATATACTGGATCAGCGCACGCAGGCTGTTACCATGGGCACAAACAATTACTTTCTGATCCTTCCGTATGGCTGGTACTATAAATTCATTCCAGAAGGGTAAAACCCTGTCCATTGTCTCGCTCAGGTTCTCAGTTAAAGGTAGTTCCCGTTCTGTAAGATCTTTATAGCGAATGTCTTTCCCAGGGTATCGCTCATCATCCTTGGTTATTGCTGGTGGCAGCTCGTGCGGGTCACGCCGCCATTTTTGTACCAGCTCGGGTCCGTATTCTGCAATGGTTTCGTCTTTATTTAAACCTTGAAGCGCACCGTAAAAACGTTCATTTAACCGCCACGATTTTTGAACCGGGATCCATAAATGATCCAGTTCCTCCAGTACGATGTGCAGTGTTTTTATTGACCGTTTCAGCAGGGAGGTAAAACCAACATCAAAATTATAGCCTCGTTTTTTTAATAGCTCCCCTGCCCTTTTAGCCTGGTTTACCCCTTCTTCTGACAGATCTACGTCCGTCCAACCAGTAAAACGATTTTCTTTATTCCACACGCTTTCACCGTGGCGTAACAATACTAATTTTTGCATAGTTAAGTGGTTAACCATAAAGTTACAGATCAGTTTGCAGAAAAAATTGCTAAATGTGTTCAGAACCATTAAATTGCATGATAAACCAAAATAAAAACCTTTAAACTATGATCCCAACAACTCCAGTAACGGTAAAGGACGGCATTGCCAACCCTGCTCCACTAGGTCTTTGTGCCTTCGGAATGACCACAGTTCTATTAAATCTTCATAATGCAGGCTTCTACGAAATGAATTCGATGATACTTGCTATGGGTATTTTTTATGGGGGCCTGGCCCAGGTAATTGCCGGTATAATTGAAGCAAAAAAGAATAACACCTTCGGGCTAACAGCCTTTACCTCTTATGGCTTTTTCTGGCTGTCATTGGTTGGGCTAATTGTTATCCCTAAGTTTGGCTGGGCTGCAAAACCTTCAGAAAGTGCTATGTGCGCCTATTTGCTTATGTGGGGACTATTTACTTTATGCCTGTTTTTTGGCACATTAAAATTAAATCGCGCCTTGCAGGTTGTTTTTGGAACCTTGGTTATATTATTCTTTTTACTGGCGGCAGAACATGGTACCGGCAATGAAAGTATAGGAAAACTAGCCGGTTATGAAGGGATATTTTGTGGCTTATCAGCAATTTATGCAGGCATTGCTAATGTATTAAATGAGGTTTATGGCAAAACGGTGTGGCCGCTCGGATAGACCGGGATTTAAAGATTTTAAGGATTAAAACGGATGCTTTGATATCTTTGTCAGCATTCGAAATTCAATATCCTGAAAATCTCTTAAATCAATTAATCGTGTTAAATGAAGGACTTTAAAAAATATTACAGCCTGCCGGCAACACCTGAAGAGGTTTATACTGCATTAACAAACCCGCTTACCATTGAATTATGGACTGGTGAAGCCGTTGAGATGTCGACCGAACCAGGTTCGGAGTTTTCTTTATGGGAAGGAAGCATTGTTGGGAAGAACCTTGAATTTGAAGAAAATAAAAAGATAACTCAGCAATGGTATTTTGACGGGCAACCGGAGGACTCGATTGTAACTATCAAGCTGCATCCTGATAAAAATGAAACCTCCATAGAGTTAAGGCATACCAATATTCCCGATGAGGAATATAATGACATGATTGACGGATGGAATAGCAGTTATTTTGGAGCTTTAGCCGATTTTTTTGAAGTAGAATAAAGTATAAATTTAAACTAAACAAAAAGCCGCCCCAAATGAGGCGGCTTTTGTTTTAAGGATTTTATAACTTATTAATATAAGCTAAATTCAACCCTACGGTTTTGCTGACGGCCTTTTGCAGTTTTATTACTTGCAATAGGGCTGGCTTTTCCGTAACCTTCGGCTGTAATTTTTGATGGTTCAACACCCTGGGTTGCAAGGTATGTTTTAACAGCTTCAGCACGTGCTCTTGATAATTTCAGGTTAGCTTCAATTGAACCTACATTATCAGTATATCCAGACAGTTTTAAGCTGAATTTTTTAGCCACCATTAATTGAGCTAATTTATTTAAGCTCTCATCAGAATGCTGACGGATAGTTGCTTTACCGAAATCAAATTCCAGGTTTTTTACTGCTTCCCTGGCAACTTGTCTATCTGCTTCAGTAACATAAACCTTTACATCTTTAGCAACCGGAAGCGGGCAACCAGCGCCATCAACCTTTGTTCCGGCCGGTGTGTTAGGGCATTTATCGTAAAAATCAGGCACACCATCACCATCGCTATCAGTAGTGAATTTAGCAAGGTTAGCATTTGTTGTTGCCAAATCTGCCTTTAATTGATCGTTTTGAGCTTTCTGAGCATCAATCTGAGCTTGTAATTGATTTTTAGTGTTCCGGTTTTCCATCATATACTCTGTCCGCATTGATGAAACAGGGTTGTGAACAGCCATTTGAGGTTTTGATTTTTTACCCAACGCAAATTCTAAACCAGCATGTGCGTACGAAAACCTGTCGTTATTTGATCCGTAGTTGAATCCGTCGATATTATCAGAATAAACAAAGTTTACCTGATACCCCAGGTCAATATTTATACCTGATGCAACGTTAAACTTTAAACCTACCCCTACCGGTATGTAAAATTCATTTATAGCGCCTCCGTTATCTGTTCTAAAATTGGTTGAAGTTCCACCCGAGGTTAATACAGGCGTATAATGCATAGTACCGCCACCTACGCTAACATAAGGCTGTATTGCGCTTTTATTATCGTGCCAGCTAATGTTGCCCACGGTAACATTTGCACTTAAACTTGCAGCATAATGAAGCTTGGTGCTGTAACTATCGTAAGTATTGCCAAATGAATTTACCTGGCTGTTATCCGCACCGAGTTTTCCACCAAGAAAATCGGCCTGGATGCCAACTGCAGGGGTTATTTGCTTTTTAATGTAAATACCATATCCTAAATTTGCTTTAGGCGAAGTAAAATCCTGTTTCCTGTTCGATCCTATAATAGTGTATGGTGTTAAAACACCACCGCTTACGCCTATTGACCAGGTGCGAAATGCATCATCGCTCGAAAAAGGTTTAACATAATCCGACGCCCGGGTTGTATCAGGAGTTTGAGCGAATAATTTACCACCAACCAGTATTCCGGCGAACAACAGGCTGGCTTTTTTTAAATTTGATTTCATGATCTTTTAATTTAAGTATCTGTTCTTTTTAGAACATACCCCCTATTGGCAACATTAATGCCACACAAAATATGACCCTGAAAAACGCAGCAATGGATTACTGGTTAATTATTAATTACTAAAATTAAATACGGGTGTAAACAGTTGATAAACAACGATAATGAAAATCCAATGCTGCAATCTGAATTGTGTTCTGTCACCCTTAAACCACTTTAAGTGCGCAAAAATAATTCACCCTATTTTATGAGCTTAAAAGTGTACACTTTGTAACATTATTCCTGGGAATTTAAAGTGTGGCTAATTGAGGTGGTTTAAAGTATAATAAATTTTATTATGTTAAACGATGTCGCTTTTATTAAGCCATAACCGCTATCATATTAAACATAACCTTTGATAGTTTTTCGTCGCCGCGCAGATCTGACGCCGCTATTGCTGCTTGCGGTTTTATACCTTTGGTAAATAATTTCCAGGCTGTTTCAGGTTTAATTGTAATTGCAGCGTCAGGGCTTTTACCTGGTGCATCTTTAATTAAGACCCAGCTATTTGTATTCCTTTGCAAATACCAGCTTCCGCCGGCTTCGGTGCTTATGGTGATTTCAATCAACGTATCTTCTTCTGCCATAATATTGCGGTAAGTATGGGGCAAACCACGCATAA
>JAQBOS010000223.1 GCA_028287925.1 Mucilaginibacter sp.
AATCATATTGCAGGCAATGGTGATATGACAGCTCCCATATTTGAAAGCTGTAACAATGCAGACCTCCGTACTTCATCTGCTGTTTGTACGCCAAGTATTTCATGGTTTATCTCACAGGCACCTGTCCCATTAGGATCGATAAAAACTTTCAGATCAGCCATAATAGCTTCACGGGCAGTTGTTGATACACAACCATGTGTATAAAAGCCCACAATCAATACTTCATCGGCCCCTGTAGTTTTTAACCAGGAGCCTAAATCTGATCCTGTAAACGCGCCATATACATCTTTTTGAAATTCCATTTCTTTTGCAGAGCCGGGCTTTGGTCCAAAACCCGGCACAAATTCGGCTCCCCATGTGCCGGGTACAAATGCCTGTGATTCTGTAGGCCGGTTAAAATGCCTTATCCAGGCAATCAGACCATTTTTACTTCTTGCCTGTTCAACTCTTTGTCTTATTACTTCAATCGCATCTAAATGGTTAGGTACTGGTCTTTTACCGTTTTTTGAAAATTCATTCTGGGCGTCAATAATTATTAGTGTTTGCATAATAAGTGTGTTTTAAATATTATTATGCAAGGTAGCTTCACCGCCCCAGGCTGGCAACCTGATTCTTGCTGAGTGAATTTTCAACTTTTTCCCAATAATAAATTATGGAGCGCTTCATAAAAGTTTTCGCAGGCGTTTTCATTGCTTCCAATAAATAAAGCGGGTTCTATTAATTCTAATTCCATCAGGTAAAATTCATCCTCATTTAATAATATCCCATCTACCCTGGCATAAAGCAAGGGCTTATTAATTGTATTTAATAATGCCTGTGCTTTCTTTAAAACGCTTTCCGCCGGATACGCTGGTTCAGCCGTCCCTCCAAATTGAGACTGAACCCTAAAATCGCCTGGTCGAGCCTTCTTTATAATAGCATGGCTAAATTTCTTATCAAAATACATAAGTGATAATTCTCCATTTGTAATAATTTCATCCATAAATTTTTGAACTATTACATCTCCATATTGAAGCATTTCCGCAAAACGAAGCTCATCAGCTGCTACACTTAACGCAGTAGTGGTCCATGTGTTAAATGAACCACCCGAAACGGCAGGCTTAATCACCGCTTTATCCCAATTATTAATCTCCATAATATCAGTTAACCGGACAATTGAATTGTGAAGGCAGAAATGATAAGGTGGCAGCAATGCACCTTGCGGGGAAAGATCAGCCAGGTATTTCTTATTTTGATTCCATTTTACTATAGAAACAGGGTTTAAAACTATACAGCCCAATAATTCAAGCGTATCAAGCCATGCATTAAATTCATCTATCCGGGTATGATAATCCCACATAGAGCGCAGTATGATTGCGTCGTAAGCTTGCCAGTTTACTGTTATATCATCCCATATGGCGGGCACCACACTAATATTCTTATTTAACAAATACCGGCTTAACAACAGGTCGTCTTTAGTTAATACAGGTTCCTTACTACAGGTTACAAAACATATTTGCATAATATAAATTTTAATTCATCCGGTTTGGTAAACCTGATCTTTGTTTGTTTTATTTTTCAGGTAATGCGTTATAATTAGGTGTTTTTTATTTTGATTGCAGGCTAATTTCATTTTTACCCATTTCCCATGCAATCATAGCCTGTTTCCTTACCCTGCCATAACTGAAGTTTCCTACATCGCCGTTGTTGCATATGATACGATGGCAGGGTATTAGGTATAATATTGGGTTTTTACCTGCTGCTGTAGCTACAGACCTAATACTGTTGGGATAACCTATTTGATCAGAGATCTGTTTGTAGGTTTTCACACTCCCGAATGGAATATTAACGAGGGCTTGCCACACTTTTACCTGAAAATCGGTCCCCTGAACCAATAAGTTCAGCTTTTCTTTATTGGCCGCACCGGGCTTAAAGATCTTTTGTACATATGGTTGCGTAAGATCAGGCCTGTGGTTTAAAGTTGCGAAATGCCATTTTTGCGAGAAAAGCCGGTATTCATCACGCTTGCTGTCTTCATCAATAAAATGAAAATCGCACACTCCTCTTTCGGTAACAGCTATAAAACACATACCAAAAGGCGTGGCATGATAACCATATACAATTTCTAGTCCCACCCCTGCCGATTTAAACTGCTGCGGACTAACCCCCTCTATGTTTACAAACAGATCATACACCCTGGATTGGCTTGAAAGGCCGGCAATGCCAGCGGCTTCAATAACGTTTTGTGTTTGTTGTATTTTGTCTTTTAAATGCTCCAGCGTAAGGTATTGAACAAATTTTTTAGGTGTTAGCCCAACCCAATCCAAAAACATCCGCTGGAAATGAAATGGGCTTAAGTTTACTTTTTCGGCTATTAAATCAAGGTCTGGCTGCAACCTGAAATTAGCAGTAAGATAGCTTACTGCTTTCTCAATCCTATAATAATTTACTGTCAGATCTTTAACCATATAGCACTAAAGGTAATACTCATAAAACTGGTTTTCCAATTTATTGAACCAAGTTAATTTATACTATTTCTTTTAAAAAAACTCAAAATCAATTCAGCAATTTCTGCTGTATTATTTTCGGTTACTGCCCAATGGCCTCCATTTAACAAATGAATTTCGGCATTGGGAACATCACTCAGGTAAGCCAATGCACCCGGAACGATAAAATAAGTATCTTCTTTGCCCCAGGTAATTAAAACAGGAGGCTGATACTTTTTCAGGTATTGATGCCATAGCGGATAACTTTTTACATTATTACCATAGTCAAACCATAATTGCATAAACAATTCAAGTCTTCCCGGCTTTAACATTATATCAGCATCTAAAATACGCCTTTCAGGGTTTACCGCAGTCGAAAAATTCCATTGTCCGGGTAAAACTGAATTGGCTTTGCGATAATAATCTATCCAATCAGTTTCATATTTTTTATTTTTATCACGCCAGAATTGTTGTAATTCGCCTTTAGGATCCTGAGCCTCGGGGAAGCCATCCATATAAGCGTTACCATTTTGAATAATTAATGCTGTTATATTTTCAGGATGTTTGAGCGCTAATCTAAAGCCTACCGGTGCGCCATAATCCTGCATAAATAAGCTGTATTTATGTATTCCCAGCTGGTTTAACAATAAATCAATACTGTTGCTTATGTTATCAAAGGTAAAAGGATAATTTGCAGGCGGCACATCTGAATAGCCATGACCCGGATAATCAGGCGCTATTAAAAAGAAATCTGTTTTCAATAATTGCATAAGGCCCTGGTACATAACAGATGAGCTTGGAAAACCATGCAGCAATACAATAACAGGCTTGCCCGGATTACCCGCAGTTCTGTAAAAAATCTTTATTCCGTTTATACTTTCCCAATGGTATGAAAAATCGCAGGATTGCGCCGTGCACCCATTGCTGTATAAAAAAACAAGAAAACAGATAAATACTTTTTTAAACATTCTTTTAATTTTTAAAGCAAAGTTTAAAAGAAGGCCAAACCCGTGCAACCTGATTCTTGCGGAGTATTGAATGCTTGAAGATGGCTACCAATAATATAATCAACAACTGTTCTCCTAATCAACTTAAAAAACTAACCAACTTTTTTATATTTTTGCGGTTGATACGGAAGATCCCTTATCTCCGGTCCCATCCCTAATAAATGGATATATCAGTAGTAGTACCACTTTATAATGAAATAGAATCGTTACCCGAGCTTACCTCATGGATAAGTCGCGTAATGGACGATAACCGGTTTACTTACGAAGTGATCCTTGTTGACGACGGCAGCAACGATGGTTCGTGGGAAATGATCAGAAAACTTAATACCGGCAATCCTTTTATAAAGGGTATCAAGTTCAGGCGTAATTATGGCAAATCTGCGGCTTTAAATACCGGCTTTGAAGCTGCAAAGGGTAATGTAATTATTACCATGGATGCCGACCTGCAGGATAGTCCGGATGAGATCCCCGAACTATACCGCCGTATTGTAGAAGAAAAATACGACCTTATATCAGGCTGGAAGGCAAAACGGCACGATCCGCTAAGCAAAACCATCCCTACAAAATTATTTAATGCAGCAACGCGTCGCATGTCGGGCATCCATAACCTGCACGATTTTAATTGCGGTTTAAAGGCCTATCGCAGCGCTGTAGTAAAAAACATCGAGGTATATGGTGAGATGCACCGCTATATCCCGGTTATAGCCAAATGGGCGGGCTTTAGTAAAATTGGCGAACAGATAGTTGAACACAGACCCCGAAAATATGGTAAAACTAAATTTGGCATTAGCCGTTTCATAAACGGATTGTTAGATCTGATGTCGATATTTTTTGTTGGCAAGTTCGGCAAACGCCCGATGCATTTTTTTGGTGCTATGGGCACGTTGAGCATTATTGCAGGTGCCATTTGCGTTATCTGGATAATTTGGGAGAAGCTTTATAACCTGGCACACCATATAGTACCAAGGCAACCAACCGACAATCCGTTATTTTACATAGCCCTTGTAGCAGTTATATTAGGTTCACAATTGATTTTAACCGGCTTTGTTGCCGAACTGGTAGCCCGCAGCGCTCCCGAGCGGAATAAATACCAGGTTGAGGAAGTTATTTGATGTGCGAATGTGCAGATATGCAAATGTGCGGATGAGAAAAAATAATTTAATGTGCGAATGTGCAGATATGCAAATGTGCGGATGAAAAGAAATATGTTGATGTTAAGAAAATCAGTTTGCTTGTTTATGTTTATTCTAATAAAGATCCAATCATCTATTTTTCATTATTTTTTCATTCGCACATCCATAATTCGCACATTCGCACATCAAATTTGCACATCCGCACATCCAAAATTCGCACATTAACCCATGTTTTTTTCCATCATCATCCCACTATACAATCGCCCGCAGGAGATAAAAGAACTGCTGGAAACCCTTGTTCTTCAAACTTATAAGCAGTTTGAGGTTTTGGTGATTGAAGACGGTTCAAAAGATGTTGCTGAAGATATTGTAAAAAGCTTTGCAGGTAAGCTGGATGTTAAATACTTTGTAAAACCAAATGAAGGCCAGGGCTTTACCCGTAACTATGGTTTTGAGCGGGCTAAAGGCGATTATTTTATAATTTTCGATTCGGATTGCCTGATCCCGGAAGATTATTTACAGATAGTTAATGATTCGCTTATAGCTAACCCTTTGGATGCTTATGGTGGCCCTGATGCTTCGCACCCATCGTTTACCCCCGTACAAAAAGCTATCAGCTATTCCATGACCTCCCCTTTCACAACCGGCGGCATCCGTGGAAATAAAAAAGGGATAGGCCAATTTCATCCGCGCAGCTTTAATATGGGGATCTCGCGGCAGGTATGGGAAAAAGCAGGCGGTTTTATCATTACCCGCTCGGGCGAGGATATTGAATACAGCATTCGCATCCACTCAATGGGGTTTAAAATCGGACTAATTCCTAAAGCGAAAGTTTACCATAAACGCCGTACTAACTTTTTACAGTTTTATAAGCAGATCCACTTCTTCGGGCGCGCCAGGATAAATGTTTATAAATTCTTCCCGGGCGAGCTTAAAGCAGTACATTTTTTCCCGGCAATATTTACACTATCATTATTATTTACATTAGTTGCTAACATATTTAACTGGCAAATAGCACAGTTATGTAATATTGTTCTGACACTTATTATTTTGTTGATATTTTTTCACTCATTGATTAAAAATAAGTCGGCAAAAATCGCATTTTTGAGCTTAATAGCTTCCTTCATCCAGCTAATAGCCTATGGGCTTGGTTTCATGCAGGATTTTTTAAAAAGGGTAATCTTAAAGCTATCATAATTATCATATGTACCACGAATTTTCGGTATTAGAAACGGTTAAGACGTCCTGGGATATTTTCAAAAAAAATGTCATAACAATAATTGTTTATTCAGTTATATCATTCATTGCACTAGCCATATTAGCCGTATTAGTTGAATTCCTTTTTTCTCCTGAGGATTTTGCCGCTAAAATGGGGGTTTCTTTAATTCTGATCTTTTTACAAGCCTACACTACCTTGGGCTTATATAAGCTTATTTTCACAGTAATAGATAGTGAGTATTATGAATTTGAGCTAAGGCAAGTGTTTCCTGGAATAAAAATGATATTAAGTTATTTAGGGGTTATATTTTTATTAGCTTTTATAACTACAAATTTCAGTGTGGCAATTGACAGATTAGACAATTACCCAAACCTTCAATTTGCGCTTAAAACCATACTAGTTTTTATAGCCTTGTATTTTGCTTTACGAATAATGTTTTTTAATACATTTATCGTTGATGATAAATCAGGACCTTTAGAATCTTTAAAACAGAGTTTTGAGCTAACGAAGGGGTATTTCTTAAAAGTTCTGATTATCCTAATCATCATTGTATTGTTTATTGCAGTGCCGGCAATATTATCAGAATACTTTCCATTAACTTCTTTAATTATAATATTTACCTATCCTTTTGTCAATATTATATTGGCTGTAACCTATCGTAAACTCGTTTACAGTCACCTTGATGTAGACGATGAAATTACCGAAACGCTATAATTATGGGATTAAAGGCAGCATTAAGCAAACCTTTTGCCGCAATAGTTAACAGCCGGTTAAACAAGCTCCGCAAAAATGCTGTAGCGCTGCAGCAAAAAACACTTGAACAGCTTCTCGAAAAAGCAAAAAACACGTCCTTTGGCAAGGATCATCATTTTGAGCAGATCAGTAATTATGATGACTTCAAAAAGAATGTTCCCATCCGTGATTACGAGGAATTAAGGCCATATATTGACCGGGTTACCAAAGGCGAAGAAAATGTGTTGTGGCCTGGTAAACCTGCTTATCTTTCAAAAACTTCCGGCACAACTTCCGGCGTTAAATATATTCCCATTTCAAAAGAGAGTATGCCTGAGCACATTAAAGCTGCCCGGAATGCCTTATTGAGTTATATTCATGAAACCGGCAATGCTGATTTTGTTGATGGAAAACTGATCTTTCTGCAAGGCAGCCCCGTGCTTTCTGATAAAGCGGGCATTGCTACAGGCAGGTTATCCGGCATTGTTGCCCATCATGTACCTGCTTACCTGCAGAAGAACCGCATGCCAAGCTACGAGGTTAACTGCATTGATGATTGGGAGCAAAAGGTAGATGCCATAGTTGAAGAAACCAAAAACCAGGATATGCGCCTTATCTCGGGCATCCCGCCCTGGTGCCAGATGTATTTCGACAGACTTTCGGCAATATCGGGCGGTAAAAAAATAAAAGACATCTTCCCAAACTTTAAACTGTTTGTGCATGGTGGCGTAAATTACGAGCCTTACCGCGCCCGGATGGAAGAAAGCATTGGCTTTAAAATTGATTCTATTGAAACCTACCCGGCTTCAGAGGGTTTTATTGCTTTCCAGGATTCGCAGAAAGAAAAAGGCTTGTTGCTGATGGTTGATTCAGGGATCTTTTATGAGTTTATCCCTACCGATGAATATTTTAATGAAAACCCAACCCGCATCAGTCTTAAAGATGTTGAGCTCGATAAAAACTATGCGCTGATACTAAACACCAGCGCCGGTTTATGGGGGTACAGCCTGGGCGATACCGTTAAGTTTGTGTCAAAAGATCCATATAAAATAATAGTTACCGGGCGTATAAAGCATTATATCTCCGCCTTTGGCGAGCATGTAATTGGCGAGGAAGTTGAGCAGGCCCTAATGAGCGTTGCTAACCAACAAGGAGTTGATGTAATTGAGTTTACGGTTGCACCACAAGTAAATCCGCCGCAAGGTCAATTACCTTATCATGAGTGGTTTATAGAGTTTGGAACAGCGCCTAAAGACCTGGAAGCTTTTTCATTAGCTGTTGACACAGCTTTACAAAAGAAAAATATTTACTATTTTGACCTTATTACCGGTAACATTTTGCACCCTTTGGTAATCCAAACACTTAAAAAGGATACCTTTATAAATTATATGCGATCTCAGGGTAAGCTTGGCGGGCAAAATAAAGTACCAAGGCTCTCAAATGACAGGAAGATTGCGGACGAATTGAAGGGGTATATAAAAATATAATATTGAGTAAAAAAAAGAACATAGCTATCCTTGGCTCAACAGGTAGCATCGGTACACAATCCCTTGAGGTAATTGGCAATAATCCTGAACTTTTCAGTGCTTATTTGCTTACGGCACAAAGTAATGCCGATCTGCTAATTGCCCAGGCTTTACAGTTTGATCCGGCGTATGTTGTTATTGGCGATCAAAGCAAATATCAATATGTAAAGGATGCGCTTGCAAATACTACAGTTAAAGTATTGGCCGGAATGGAAGCTGTTATAGAAACTGTTACACATCCTGAGATTCACATTGTGATAACCGCAATGGTTGGGTTTGCCGGGCTTGAGCCAACTATCGCAGCTATTAAAGCAGGTAAAGATATCGCGTTAGCAAATAAAGAAACGCTTGTTGTAGCAGGTGAATTGGTTACTGAGCTTGCTAAAAAACATGGTGTTAAAATTCTGCCTGTTGATTCCGAGCATTCAGCTATTTTTCAATGCCTTGCAGGTGAAGAAGATAATAAGATAGAGAAGATCATTCTAACCGCATCTGGTGGGCCATTCCGCAGCAGATCACTGGCGTTTTTAGAAAACGTTACCCGCGAAGATGCCCTTA
>JAQBOS010000103.1 GCA_028287925.1 Mucilaginibacter sp.
TAAATATCGGCTGTCCGGTAAAAAATGTACTTTTGGGCATAGTTTGCTTTTTGAGTGTGGTAATTCAAAATTAAACTATGCAGGGGGCTTTGCCCCCTGTTTTTTAACATTTACCGGACAACAGTGAGTCTTGACTCTTAACTTCCTGTCTCTAATTCTTAGCTATTACTTTTTGAGGATCGGCCGCTTCCTTATCATCAAAAACCTTACACACCTGGGTTATTTTCCACTCCTTATCCATATTCTTTTCCAATATTAAAAAGTTATGCTGTATAGTGTTTTCATAGTTAAAATCAACGCGGGCAATAACCAGGGCGTCGCTTTTTGCAAGCACTTCGTATTTTGCCTCACAATTTTGCGTAACATTTGCTATTTGCTGCATTTGCGCAACAAGTTTTGCTTTTGGCTGGATTAATACAACTTCGCCACGGGGAATCTTAAAGGTGGCATCCTCACCCATTACCGCATCCAGCTTTTTATAATTGGAATTCATGTGGCTGTCAATAAAATCGCGGATGGTTTGGTTATAATCATCCTGGCCGGTACCCGCATATGTTTTACCTGTAAAGGCTAATAATAAACCTATTATTAAAACCTTAAAAATTTTGCTTCTCATTTTGCTGTTTTTTTTATCAAATGTATCGATCAAAGCAAAAGCGAAATATGCGAAACAAACTATTGGATATGCCATTAACACCAATGTTAAATAGCGGGGTGCTTAAATGAAAAGTGCAAATCAAACTCATGTTAAATCAATGTGAGTTCGACATAAGCAACGGTCATCTCACCCCGAACCCTTCTCCAACCGTGTGCAGCTGTAGCTTTAGATGAGGCGAAGCGCAAGTTTGTGTATTCACACCGGCAAAGCGTTCCGTTTTCTTCAGCGGAACACCCGGAACGCAGTGAAACATTCTGATTATCAAATATTTAGCTATTTATCAAGAATTAAATAAATGTAAGTAGCTTATAATCAAAATGTTCCACCAATCTTGATAGCAAATTCACGTTAAATCAATGAAATTGGCGCAGTAATACCTCTTAATAAGTGGTTTCAATGTGGAAGAGGCGCAATTATCCGGAATTAATTATTCCATACATATTAATCAATTTCCTAACATCATTAAAATTTTCAACATTCAACGGCTTTGGTTTGCGCCCTACTGATGGTTGTGTATGTTTGCCCCATTATATTATGTCGCCAGAATTTATACAAACCCAAACTGATTTAACCAGGATCGTATCAAAACATTTAAAACTTGAAACAGGCAGGCGTATTTTAAAGGCTAACTGCCCGTTTCATGCGGATAGCTCAGATTCCTTTATGGTATCCCCGGCCAAAAACATCTTTAAATGCTTTGGTTGCGGCAAAGAAGGCGGGCCGATAGAGTTTGTAATGGCTATTGAAAGCAAAAGCTATGATGAGGCGGTAAAAAGCCTGGCTTTGGAATTCGGCGTTTAAATTGGCCTCCTGGGGCGTTTCTTTTTTTCAAAGCTGCCGGCAGGAGATGATCTCATATTAGACGAATAGCTTCTGGGTGGCGCAACAGGTTTTTCTTCCCTTATTTTTACATTCAATTGCCTGCCGCCAACTTCGGTACCATCAAGGGCTTCAACAGCCCTTTCGGCGCCATCCTGGCTTATCATCTCTACAAAAGCATAACCTTTACAGATCCTAGTCTTTTTATCCCGTACAATTTTAATAGTACTGATGTCACCATGTAACCCAACAAGCATCGCGATGTCAAGTTCTGTAAAATCAAGCGGGAAGCCACCCACAAATATTTTGATCATATATAATTAAACAGTAAGTGTGCAAATATAAGTATCTGGCTGATTAATCAATGCGTCAATAATTCACTTCGGTAAGGAATAATAAAATGCAAATTCAACAACAGACCCACGGTTTATAATTCAGGGGCTTTTACTAACGGAATATTTACAATTCATGTATCAATATACCTTAAAAAAGTTAAAATAAATACCGTCACTATTTCCTGCTGCCTATTTAACCCCAATAAATAAATTTCACCAAAAGCTTGTGAGCCAAAATATTTTATCAGATATTTATTGGTAATAAATATAAACCTGATATCACTTCATAATATGTCTGCAAACATAACTTATAGTTAGAATAATTTATTTTTTTTGAATGATAACTATCATTTAAAAAAAAATAGTTAATCTATAAATCAACCTAAAACACTTAACCACAATCAACATGTTCGGATCAAACATTTTAGAGATCGCAATAGGGATAATATTTGTATTTATCCTGGTGAGCACTATTTGTACCGCCATCCGCGAGGGGATAGAGGCTAAGCTTAAAACCCGTGCCGCCTATCTTGAGCAGGGGATCCGTCAGCTTTTACATGATACAGATGGCACCGGCCTTGCCAAAGCGCTTTATGAGCATCCCTTAATTTACGGGCTTTTTAATGGTGGTTATACTGCCGGCAAACAAAACAAAAGTCCTGACCTGCTGGCAAAAGGCTGCAACCTGCCCTCCTACATCCCATCAAAAACTTTTGCCGCGGCATTAATGGACATTGCCGCCCAGGGCGTTACCACCAATGCTGCAGATGCTACCACAGGCGCACCGGTAATAACGCTTGACGCGGTAAGGAAAAATGTAACCGATATGCAAAACCCGGAAATAAGGCGGGTATTGCTTTACGCTATTGATACTGCCCAGGGCGACCTGAATAAAGCCCAGGCTAATATTGAGGACTGGTATAACAGCGGCATGGACAGGGTTTCGGGCTGGTACAAACGCTCAACCCAGTGGGTTATTTTATGGATTGCCCTTGGAGTAACCATAGCGCTGAATGTAAATACCATTAAACTTGTTAAATACCTTGCAAAAAATGATACCCAGCGCAAAATGCTGGTGGCAAGCGCCGAAGCTGCCGCAAAAGATACCAGCAAGCAGATAGGTTACCAGGCTGCACAAACCCAGCTTGACGCGCAAAAGCTGCCGGTAGGCTGGGATAATGACTGCCTTACATCTGCCAAAATGGATCCCGGTGCTCCAAATAGTTTTTGGAATACTTTTATGGGCCCGCTGTTGGGCTGGCTGATTACCGCATTTGCAGCTACCCTTGGCGCGCCCTTTTGGTTTGATATGCTGAACAAAGTTATGGTGGTCCGGTCAACAATTAAGCCGAATGAAAAGAGCGGTGAAGGGGCTCCAAAAGATTCGCAAACACCACAGGTAATAACTATAAACACTACCCCGCCACCACCTCCGGTTGGTGGCGGAGTTACTGACGGAGCGGCAAATAAGAACCCGCCACCGCCAGATCCGCCTGCAGCCGGCGATACCGAACCTGACGGATGCGGTGTAACAGCAACAGAATTAACGGGAGATCCAGATCTGCCGGAATCAAAAGGAGGAATGATATAATATGGCTTTTTCACTAACATGGCTACCGGATGTTTTAGTAAACGCCGGTTTAAAAGTAGCAGAATCACCAGGCTGGGAAACCCGTGGCCATGGCGATATGGGGAATATATTGGGTGTACTTTGCCACCACACGGCAACACCCGGTAAAAACAGCGGCAATATGCCCACACTTAACACCTTAGTAACAGGGAGGGCAGACCTTCCCGGGCCACTATCGCAATTGGGGCTGGGCAGGGATGGTACCTATTACATTGTAGCTGCCGGCAAATGCTATCATGCAGGAGCAGGCTTGTGGCGTGGTATAACCAGCGGAAACAGCAATTTCATTGGCATTGAGGCCGAAAACACGGGCGGGCGTGATGATTCGCCATGGCCAGCGGTGCAAATGGATGCCTACCACCGTGGTGTAGCAGCCATATTGCAGCACATTGGCAAAAGCGCCGATTTTTGCGCCGGGCATAAAGAATACGCACTGCCAGTGGGCCGCAAATCCGACCCCAATTTTGATATGAACCCCTTCCGCGCAGCGGTAACCGATATATTGAACGGTGCCTCCCCTGCGCCTGTGTTAATACCTGTGATTGCCCCTGCGACACCTACTCAGCCGGCACGCGCCACACTTCGCCGGGGTTTAGCTAATGACCCTGCGCTGGTTAAAATCCTCCAAACCAAACTGGGCCTAACTGCCGACGGAGACTTCGGCCCTGGTACCGAAGCTGCTGTCCGCGCATTTCAATCCCGGCACGGCGCTGTACCCGATGGTATTGTCGGCCCCAAAACATGGCTGATGATCGATCCTTAATTTGCCCTATTTTCACTGATATATGTTGATAGAACCTGGCTTTGGCCGGGTTTTGTTGCGTTTGGAAATACTGCTGCCGGATGTAACAAAACTCCTGTCAAATTGTATATTACAGCAATTACCGGTTAGTAAAAACAAACGACCGAAATCTTAAACAAATAATATGCATTGGTATTGGTTAGCAAGCGCAGGCTATGTTTTTTTGGTAATATTTGTATGCCTGCGTATTTTGTATGATACCCGCTCAACCAGTAAAACATTTGCTTATCTGCTGGTTACCATTTTGGTGCCCGTAGTTGGCATAATTATTTACTTTGCCGTTGGCGCCAATTACCGAAAAAATAAGCTCTACAGTAAAAAAATAATTAATGATAATAAACTGTTGGCCGAGATTAGGAACAAAATAGTTCACGAGTCTGAAAAAACATGGAAAACAGGGGAAGAAGAGGTTAAAAGCCATAAAAAATTAGCACGGATGTTATTGAACGATAACAGCCCGCTAACCGGCGACAATGAAGTTACACTGCTGTTAAATGGCGAGCAGAAATTCCCCGAAGTAATACTGGCGTTAAAGGCAGCCAAACATCATATCCATATGGAATACTATATTTTTGAGAATGATGATATAGGTAACCAGGTAAAAGACATCCTGATTCAAAAAGTGGCGGAGGGGGTTAAGGTCCGTTTTATTTATGATGATTTTGGCAGCCGCTCCATCCGCAAAAATGTAGTACCTGAATTGTTAGCCGGCGGGGTTGAAGCATATCCTTTTTATAAGATTCTTTTTATTGCCCTATCTAACCGTACAAATTACCGTAATCACCGCAAAATAATTGTTATTGATGGTTGCACCGGTTTTATTGGCGGCATAAACGTTAGCGACAGGTATATTAACGACAGGGGTGAAAAACAGCTTTTTTGGCGTGATACGCATGTAAGGATAAACGGACCGGGCGTATATTATTTGCAATACCTGTTTATTTGCGACTGGAATTTTTGTGCAGACCAGAAGTTGAAGATTGAAGAAGAGTTCTTTTGTTCTGCCAAAAGCAAAAAGGGACATGCCATAGTACAGATAGCCGCCAGCGGACCAGATTCTGACAATCCGACCATCATGTTTTCGCTGATCCAAGCTATTGGGATGGCTAATGATGAACTGTTGATCACCTCCCCTTATTTTATCCCGGGCGAAAGTATTCTTAATGCCCTCAGCGTTGCCGCGTTAAGCGGGGTTAAAGTAAAGCTGCTGGTACCTGATAAGTCAGACTCGGCTTTTATCAATGCAGCAGCAAGGTCATATTACAGCGAAATGCTTGAAGACGGTATAGAGGTCTATTTATATAAAAAAGGCTTTGTACATGCTAAAACAATGGTTGCCGACGGTCAACTGGCTATAGTTGGTTCCGCTAATATGGATCACCGCAGCTTTGAGCTTAATTTCGAGGTAAACAGTATGATATATGATGCCAAAATAGCCGGGCAACTACGCGATGCTTTTTATAATGATATTAAAGATGCTGTTAAGCTAAACCCAAAAACATGGGAAAAACGCACACTGTTTAAACAGCTTCCTGAAAAATTGGTACGGCTGCTGTCTCCGCTTTTATAAAGATGGTGAGTTCGTCCTCGTTTTCAAATCAGCAACTTATGTCCACGCAGCGTACTCTATGGAACCCAACTGAGACAAATAACAAGCTGAAGTTATGAGGCTGTCTCAAAAGTAAATTTATAAAAGCTTGTGCAAAATTTAATTTGGAGCATA
>JAQBOS010000296.1 GCA_028287925.1 Mucilaginibacter sp.
TCCAGTATTTGGTGGTTATCATTATCTCACCCACTCCTGTATTAATTGATTAAATTTTATCAATTCTCGACGCACTCATGGAGTTTAGGTCAAAATCAGCACGCATTTCACGCTCATCTACTATTATTTTCATTGGCGCGCCAATGCTTATATTCTTTCCCAAAACAGCCGTATAATGTGATGCGGATCCGGGAACTATCATTATCACCACTCCCGGTATCCTTCCCATTAATTTAAAAGCCAGCTGACTCCCTGGGCCAATTTCCTTTCCATGAAGAACATAGTCAGGGAAGCCATACCTTATCGATGTAACAGAAGGTTCTGATTTCCGGGCCTTTATTTTTACCTCGTTCAGCATTGTTCCCTTTCCTAAACCCTGCATATTTAATTGCTTCTGCTGCTTTTCAGTGTTTTTTAAATAAAGGGACATCGGTGCATTATTATCCTGTACCATTTGCCGGTTATCAGCCAATACAGGCGGAGTTGTCTTTGCTGTATATGTTAATTGGGTTGAATTGTTCCCTTTGGCAGTAGCAGCCTGTAAAATAAAATTGGTGGTATCTCCAAACGCCAGGTTTTTAAACCTGAAATTGCCGTTATTATCCGTTTTTTCACTTAGAAAAGTATGTCCCTTAGCTGATATTAAAGTTACCATGCCTTTTGCCAGCGGCTTGCCGCCTAAAGTTTTAGCAACGCCACTTATCTCAAGGTCAGTTTCGGGGTGCCATGTTACCGGCGGATAACCATTGTTTAATAATTTCTTCCATTCAAACTGGCGGTAGCCGTGAGTAAGCATTACCATGTCAAGCTCTTTTAGTTTTTCATCTGTTACACTGGTAAAATAATAATTTGGCTGCTCAACACTGCCTTTCAAATCTGATGTTAGCAGCAGGTTGCTTAATAGGGTATTTTCTGTATTTTCATCAACCGGTACTTTGTTTTCATCGGTTACCGAAACAGAGAAATTACCAGCAATAAGCGAATCAGCCCTGTTCTTTGCATTTAATTTGATAATAACCTTCTCTTTTACCGTATATGCCGCTTTATCGCTGTTCACTGCCAATCGCAGGTCATCGTAGTTTTGCACAAAAAACAAACGCTCACTTAAAGGTTCTCCGTTTGGCGAAAACAGGGTGAGCGTGGCAACTCCGGTTTGGAGCCGGTGTTTGGCAATGTCAAACCTTATCATCGGGCTGTCAAGGGGACTGGTAACTACAGTGGCAGCACCACCCGAATAGATCACCAGGGAATAGTCTTTTCCTTTGTTCTGGAGATAAGCGGCACTATTGGCTGTAATTACTACCGATATTTTCTGAATGGAATCATTACTTGCAGTTAATGTTATTCCTTGTTTTTCCGCATCAGGCAGATTAATGGCATTTTCCGTACCATCGGCAAAAGTCAGGCTGGCGCTATAACTTTTACCATCCTCCGGCTGAAGGTAAAACCAGCCCATGCCTAAATGAGCCGATGTAAAGCTGGTTATTGTTTTTCCTGTATTGTCAGTAATTGTTCCTTTGGCCGCTATGCCCAGGCCGTTTGAGCCTATTGCTTTAAAAGCTATTTTTGATTTGATGCCGTTTACAAGGCTTCCCCCTTCAGGTAAGAATTGTATTTCAGGCTTCCAGGAGATTTGTTGTTGGTTTCTATCACCGCTTTCAGGTACTTTATTACCAAGCAATGAGCCTACTGCAATAGTCCGATAAAAAAATCCTGTTTCCCCATTATTTCGCATCCAATCAGTATAGGCCCTTACCCTGTAATTCCCTTTTGGCAGGGAGTCAGGAAGAGCAAAATCTCCCTTACCTATTCCCCCATTTATATCTAACAATAACGATTGGTCTATTTTATTTTGAGTATTGATAAGGTCTACATGCAGGATTCCGCTTATTTGCGATGGCTCATGCCGCTGACCCATTGTCACGTATGCTTTAAAATACATGGTATCTCCGGCCGCATAGTAAGGCTTATCAAAGTGCAGGTAAGCTTTCTCGGCAGCATGGTTTGATAAAAAGCTTTTCAATGCAACTATGGCCTTACCGGCAAAAGTTGTATCCTGGCTATATGCGCCTAAACCAAATGATAACCATATTAAGCAGGTGATAATTAACTTTTGCTTCATTATACGATAAATAAAGTGCAGGAAAATCAGTTTTAGTGATTGGGTTAAAATTGGTGTTTACTATAAAGTTAGTTAAAAATCCAGGATTACAGGCAGCGTACATCAATAATACATCCAATGTTTTATCCCCTCAATTAAATTATATAACTTTCGCTGTTGAATAAACTTTATCATTTGTGTTAGTTAAAACTTTTGGAAGTGCGGTTTATGGTATCGAAGCAATAACCATCACCATTGAGGTAAATATAAGTCCGGGTAAGCTGGCCTACTTTATTGTAGGCTTGCCAGATAATGCAGTACGAGAATCAATGCAACGGATTGAAGCCGCCCTGCAAACCAATAGTTACCGCATGCCAAGGCAAAGAATTGTAGTTAATATGGCCCCTGCAGATATCCGCAAAGAAGGTTCTGCGTATGACCTTACCATAGCCACCGCAATATTAGCCAGCTCAGGGCAGATAGAAAACGAAGAGCTTGAAAAATACCTGATAATGGGCGAACTTTCCCTTGATGGCAGCGTACAACCTATAAAAGGCGCTTTACCAATTGCCATTCAGGCTCGCAAGGAAGGTTATAAGGGTTTTATCCTCCCCAAACAAAACGCCCGTGAAGCAGCTATAGTAAATGAGCTGGAAGTATACGGCGTTGAAAACATAAAAGAAGTAGTCGGTTTTTTTAATGGCGAAACCCAACTAACCGCCGAAGTGGTGAACACCCGCGATGAGTTTTTTAAAAGCCTTACTAATTACGACAGCGACTTTAGCGAAGTTCGCGGACAGGAAAACATAAAACGCGCCCTTGAAATTGCCGCCGCGGGCGGTCATAACGTAATATTGATTGGTCCGCCGGGGGCGGGTAAAACCATGCTGGCCCGCAGGTTGCCATCTATTTTGCCGCCGCTAAGCTTGTACGAATCATTAGAAACTACCAAGATCCATTCGGTTGCCGGTAAGCTGTCTGCAGCAGATGCGCTGGTTACTACCCGGCCGTTCCGTTCACCGCACCATACCATAAGCGATGTGGCCCTTGTTGGCGGTGGCAGTAACCCCCAACCCGGTGAGATCTCGCTGGCGCACAACGGCGTTTTGTTTTTAGATGAACTCCCGGAATTTAAGCGCAGCGCCCTTGAAGTAATGCGCCAGCCGCTGGAAGAGCGCCGGGTAACTATTTCAAGAGCCAAGTTTACGGTTGACTACCCGAGCTCGTTTATGTTGGTGGCGAGTATGAATCCCTGCCCTTGCGGCTATTTTAACCATCCGGAGAAGGATTGCATTTGTCCGCCAGGGGTAGTACAAAAATATTTAAGCAAAATTTCCGGGCCGCTGTTGGACCGCATCGACCTGCATGTGGAGGTAACACCCGTAAACTTTACCGAGCTGGCATCTGATCGCCTTGCCGAAAAAAGTGAGTTCATCCGTGATCGTGTGATAAAGGCTCGCGATGTACAGGCCGAACGCTTCGGCAACAAACCCGAATTGCATGCCAACGCGCAAATGAGCCCCCAAATGGTGCGCGACATTTGCAAAATAAGTGAAGCCGGCCAGGCTTTGCTAAAAAGAGCAATGGAGAAACTGGGTTTGTCTGCACGGGCATATGACCGCATCCTGAAAGTATCGCGCACTATTGCTGACCTGGCAGGGAGCGAGGAAATAGCGTTGGAGCATTTGGCAGAGGCAATAAATTTCAGGAGTTTGGACAGAGAGGGATGGGCCGGGTAAGGTTGCAGGCACAAAAAATTTAACACCTGTTAACCAATCATATCTAATTTTTCAGGATATTGCCACCATTATAATTTTACATGAAAGTATCCGGATTTACCTTTATAAGAAACGCTGTAAAAAATGACTATCCAATTGTAGAAGCCATCACTTCAATTTTACCATTATGTGATGAATTTGTTGTTGCTGTTGGAAATTCGGAAGATGAGACAAGAGAATTAATTGAGGGGATCAATTCGCCAAAGATTAGAATTATTGATACGGTTTGGGATGATTCACTAAGGGCGGGCGGGAAAGTATTTGCCGTTGAAACCAACAAGGCTTTAGATGCTATTGCAGCAGATTCAGACTGGACCTTCTATATCCAGGGCGACGAGGTGATTCATGAAAAATATCTTCCGCTTATAAAAAAGGAGATGGAAGACAATCTGAAGAACCCTAAAGTAGAAGGGCTTTTATTTAAATACGTGCACTTTTACGGATCATACGATTATTATGGCGATACAAGGCGCTGGTACCGGCGTGAAATAAGATTGGTAAAGAATATTAAGGGGACACGGTCGTACAAAGATGCGCAGGGTTTCCGGATTAATGACCGAAAACCAAACGTTAAGCTTATTGACGCTTATGTATATCACTACGGCTGGGCCAAACCACCACAAGGGTTAACTAACAAAGCAAGAAATTATAATAAATTTTACCACGACGAGGCATGGAATGCCGCTCACATGACCGACACCTTTGAATTTGATTATGGAAACGCCGACCGCATTAACCGGTTTAAAGGCAGCCATCCTGCGGTGATGCTAAAAAGAATAGAACAAACAAACTGGGAACTTGATTTTAGCAATAAGCCACTCCAAAAAGACTATACACTGAGAAGAAGATTTCTGCAAACAATTTTAGACCTTACAGGATGGAGCATCGGAGAATACCGCAATTATAAGATTGTTAAAAGGTGATTATTCCCGAAAGGTGTACTCTTTTCT
>JAQBOS010000376.1 GCA_028287925.1 Mucilaginibacter sp.
GGTTGGCGCACCCACAACAGGTAAAAACGATATAAAAGTGCCTATAACACCCCAAAATATAGGATCCGGAATGCCAAAGATCCAGAAACCGTTAGCCAGCAGGGTTCCCTGCGTTAATGCAATTATACCCTGGCCCAATACATTTGAATAAGTGGAGTTACGTAAAGCAACTGCAAACTTTATAGCATGCTGTTCGCGAAATGGGGCATATTTTAACAATCCTGTTTCAAATTCACGCATCTGGGTGAACATAAAATAGAGCAGAAAATACATTACCAGCAGGGTAATTATAATTTGGGCCGCACTGCCTAAAATTGAAGGGAACAGTTCGGTTGCATAGGCGCCCAGCTTTTGAAGCGTATTTTCGGCAATATGCGGCTGGTTAAAGTTATACCCGGCATAATCGTCAATTTTTGCAACCCATTCCTGCAAATTAAATGAATTTTTATTAATGCTCCCTATTTTGCCTACCACCATAATGCTTAATGCCATCAGGGGGATAATGATCACTATAAGCGATGTTAAAATGATCATTACGGTAACCAGCGTTTTGTTCCAGCCTTTATTTTCGACAAAATGCAAGTAAATAGGGCGAAATATGGTGAAAAGAACAATAGCTCCCAAAATGGAACTGAAAAGTCCGCTTAGGGCATAAACCAAAAAACAGCCAAGTATTACAATAGCTGTAAGTATAATATTATTACGCTGTTTATAGTTAAAAATTGACATTAAGGCCTAAATTATACTTTATAAACGCAGGGGGAGGAAAATGTTTTGGGCGGAGGGGAATAAATTAGTTGATTAAGTTGGATTGGGTTAGATTAAGTTGATTGGGTTATTTTTTATTTGAAAGTTTTAATGTTGATGTACTCCAATCTTCAACTTTTCACTTGCAGCTTCTTTCGGACTTCTGGACTTTCCAACTTTCGGACTTCCCTCAATCAACTTCCCGCAGCAACCCATCAATTTTAGCCGAACTGAGGGATATGGAGTCCAGGTAAAAGATGCAATCGGCTGAGGGCTCGGGGATCTCGTAACGCAGCTGCTCAATGGCAAGTAAAATATTTGAAAGCTGATTTTTAACATCATGCTTTAATGCCCGCATTGCCTGATTATTAACGCCTGCGGATTGTGTTTTTTGAACATTTGCAGATCCCTTCATATCACTTAATATTAATAGCCTTCATTTTATTATACAAAGTTTTGCGGTCAATGTTTAATATTTCGGCAGCCCTGGTTTTATTGAAATTAACTTCCCTTAATACTCTTAATATAGTTTCATATTCGGCCTCAAGGGCTGCATTCTTTAAATCGTGCCTGTTTTCCTTTATTTCGTGCATTTCGGCAACGGGTGTATTATAATCATACACCGGCATTTTAAAGTTTGAAATTTCCAGCGGCAGGGCCTTCATGGTTATTTCGTTGCCTTCGGTAAGCAGGGTAGCCCGGCGTACCACGTTTTTCATCTCGCGGATATTGCCCTGCCAGCGGTAATTCATAAAGCTTTCAACTACCTCGGGCGAGAATGAACTCACGTTACGACCAAGCTCGTGGTTGGCAATCTTTAAAAAATGATCTGCAAGCAGCATTATATCATTTCCGCGATCGCGCAGAGGAGGTATGAATATGCTGAACTCATTAAAACGATGATACAGGTCTTCCCTGAACTTTCCTTTCTGGATGCCGTCCTGCAGGTTCTCATTTGTAGCTATAATAATACGCACATCAAGGTTAATTTCCTTTGTGCTGCCTATTCTTTTTACTTTTCGTTCCTGCACGGTTCTTAACAGGGCGGCCTGGATCTCGTATGACAGGTTACCTACTTCATCTAAAAATAAAGTGCCGCCATTGGCCATTTCAAAATGCCCTATTTTTGTATATAGTGCACCGGTAAATGATCCCTTTTCGTGACCGAAAAATTCGCTTGCCGCAAGCTCTTTGGTAAGCGAGCCGCAATCCATTGCAATAAATGGCTGATTATAGCGCGGACTGTTTAAATGGATGCTTTTTGCTACCGATTCTTTACCTGTACCGCTTTCGCCTAATATAATAACGCTGTAATTAGTTGGCGCAACCAGTTCTATCTGCCTTGTCAGTTCTTTGGATACCTTACTGGTACCGGTTACAAATTCATTAGCAAAAACTTGTTTTTTACTTTCGCGGCTCGATCTGTCGTTACTTACAGGCTCCGCCTTATCTTCAACCAAAGCATAATGCGTTTCTATAGCTTTGGTAATAGTATTTAAAATTTCATCGGGGTATAAAGGCTTCGTAATATAATCGTAGGCCCCCATCTTTATTAGCTCAACGGCCATTTTAATATCAGAGTAACCGGTGATGATGATCACCCCGGTTTTAGGATATTGCGTTTTGATGTTTTTAAGCATTTCGCGGCCATCGGTATCCTCCAGCCTGAAATCGCATAGTACCAGGTTAAAATCTCCGTTTTTCAGATACTCCATACCAATACTGCCGGTTGATGCCGTAGTTACATCAAAGCCATTACGCGTTAAAAACTTTGAAAGTAATAACGCAACATTAACTTCATCATCAATGATGAGTATTTTCTTCATAAAGCAATTACTGTTTATTAATAAAGAAGCTTTTTTTCAGGTTCGATAACGTGTTAGTCCGCTAATTTATAAATTTAATACCATCATACGTTTTTGAATGATAAAAAGTTATATAAACCAAAAAAAGGAGGCCGAAAGCCTCCTTTTTTATAGGTAGATGCGAGTGAGAAAAGAGTCAGGATTGAAAGAGTCAGGAATCAAGATAAAAAACTGGTGTTGCATTTGTCTTGATTCTCAATTTCTTGACTCTTGGATCCTGACTTCTTGCTTCTTAGTTACAGTCCAAAAGCATAAGCAACACGTAAACCAAAAAAGTTTACTTTGCTGTCGTCAATATTGCTGTTGAATTTAGTTGAGGCTTCGTACCTTACACCTGCATCAATAAAGTTTTTGCCACCAATCGGGAACTGGTAACCAACCTGCGGAGCATAAACAAATGCTGCTGATTTATCAAAACCAACGTCAGATTTGTTTAAAGCAAATGCAGCACCGGCTTCACCCTGTACATAAAAGTGAGGTACAACAAAGTATTTTAAACCGGCTTTTACTGGTAACAACTGGATGTTAGTAGCATCTGCAGTTATAACGCCACCCGGGGTAACAAAGCGCAGGTCATTTTTACCCTGTATGCTGTTGTATCCTGCGTTAACAGTAACAAACAAGTTTTGTGCAACCGGGATATCCGCCTGTACTGAACCACCAATGTTAAAGTTGTAAGAATCTGATAATTTACCTGTCGGGATCCCCGCGTCAACGCCTATGCTTAAAATTACCCCGTTTGATGAAGTTGAAGTTTTGGTGGTAGATGTGGTTGATGTTTGTGCTTTTGCACCCAGTGTTAAACCGGCGAAAGCTAAAACTAAAGCTGAAATTTTTAATGTACTTTTCATGACTATATGTGTTATTAAATTGTTGTGTTTTTATAAACACGGAACAAAGTAACAGCACAAATTAACACGATTTTTCATCCTATTGTCACGATTATTCAATCGTTTGATTAACAGTGAATTAATTTTTGACTTACCGGGTATAATAGTCAGCCCTGTGTAAAAAAATGCTTATTCTCCTTTAAAATCGGGTTTTCTCTTTGCTAAAAAGGCCGACACGCCTTCTTTAAAATCCTGGGTTCCGAAACATTTGGAGAACTCTTCAATCTCGGTTTCAAAGCCATTCACACCATCACGCATGCCTGCATTTATTGCAGTTATCGCTGATGCAATGGCCAATGGGGCGCGTAAAAGGATCTTATTTAAAATCTCTTCAGCTTTAGCTAACAGTTCTTCCTGGCTTACTACATGGTTAACCAAACCGTATTGATATGCTTCGGCAGCAGTTATCATATCGGCGGTCATTATCATTTCCAATGCCTTTCCCTTACCAACCAATTGGGTTAAACGCTGTGTACCTCCATATCCCGGCACCAACCCTAAAGTAACTTCAGGCAAACCCATTTTGGCATTATCAGAAGCTACGCGGATATGGCAGGCCATGGCCAACTCTAACCCTCCGCCCAAAGCAAAACCATTAACCGCAGCTATAACCGGTTTATTGCCATTCTCAATCAGGTCGAAAACGGTTGTTTGTCCCTGGCGTGCCAGTTGACGGCCCTCATCGGCACCTAAACCAGCAAATTCAGCAATATCCGCTCCTGCAACAAACGCTTTTTGCCCGGCCCCTGTTATAATAATGCCGCCAACCTTTGAGCTGCTGAAAGCTTCATCAATGGCGGTATGCAATTCGGCAAGGGTATCTTTGTTAAGCGCATTCAGTTTGCTTTCGCGGTTGATAATAATATAACGGATGCGTTCTTTATTTTCTATCAGTAAATTTTGGAATACCATAATGGGCAGGCTTAGAAATTACGGTGCTGATGCACCCAATCGGTTATGTATTTAACAATATCATGTGTAGTGGTGCCCGGCGGAAAAAGTTCGCCTACACCTATCTGTTTAAGCGCGTCCATGTCATCCTGCGGGTTGATTCCGCCACCGGTAAGCAGCACATCGTCCATTCCTTTTTGTTTAATGAGGTTGATGATCTTTGGGAAAACCGTCATGTGCGCACCTGAAAGAATAGAGATGCCAATAGCATCAACATCCTCCTGTAAGGCAGTGTTTACCACCATCTCGGGCGTTTGGCGCAAACCGGTATAAATAACTTCCATACCCGCATCACGCAGGGAAGTAGCAATTATACGTGCACCACGGTCATGACCGTCGAGTCCTACCTTGGCAACTAAAACACGAATGGGGCGATTAAAGGGTTTGCTCATTTAAAGCGTATTGGTTGGCTGTAAAAGTAAGAAGAAAATTGTGAAGAAATTGATAAGACTAAGCAAGCGGGTGAGCTTGCTGATTAGATTGGGTAAGACTAAATGGTCGATTCATAAAAGACGCAACACTAGCCAGCTTAAGCCCTTAGATTGAAGACCTATTATAAAACCCATTCATCTATCTCCTTGTCTGGGGAATGTTCTTCAGCAATTGCTGTAGCAAGTTGTTCAGCCCATCCTTCCCTGGCTTTCTTTTTTGGGTTAATAATAATGCCATCTCCCGTTGGGCAAATTTCAAGAGTATGTTTTAGCTTATAATCCTCAATAAGTAAATCGGGGATTATAATCGCATAGGAATTTCCAATTTTAATAAGCTTAGTTTCCATAAACTCAAATTTAGCACAGGTTAGTTACAAAATTGAATTAATGCTGTAATAATTCATCGGCAATACAGTATTAAACAGAAATGCCCGGAATACACCGGGCACTTTTATAACTATGCTTTTAAAAAACTTTCCTTTAAGGGAGTTAGGCTTAGCGCCATGCTTTATATTGATTGATCAATCCATTAGTTGATGAATCATGCGTATTCACTTCGTTGTTATCTTTTAGCTCGGGCAAGATCTTCCCGGCCAGTTGCTTGCCAAGCTCCACCCCCCATTGGTCAAAGCTATAAATGTTCCAGATAATTCCCTGTACAAAGATCTTGTGCTCATACATGGCTATTAGCGAACCCAGGCTGTGCGGCGTTATTTTCTTTAACAAGATAGAGTTTGTTGGTCTATTGCCTTCAAACTCTTTAAACGGCGCTATCTTTTCTATTTCTTCTTCGGTTTTACCCGCTTTTTTCAGCTCATCAACAACTACCTCGCGGGTTTTGCCATTCATCAAAGCTTCTGTTTGTGCAAAGAAGTTTGATAGCAGCATATTGTGATGCTCACCCAGTGGATTATGTGATTGCGCCGGCGCTATAAAATCGCAGGGGATCAGTTTTGTTCCCTGGTGAATTAATTGATAAAATGCATGCTGGCCATTAGTGCCGGGCTCACCCCAGATTATAGGGCCAGTCTGGTAATCAACAGGCTTTCCGTTACGGTCAACGTGTTTGCCATTGCTTTCCATATCGCCCTGCTGAAAATAAGCGGCAAAGCGGTGCATGTATTGGTCGTAAGGTAAAATAGCATTGGTTTCTGCCTCGAAAAAGTTATTATACCAAATGCCAACTAAAGCTAATGCTACCGGCAAATTTTGTTCAAGCTCGGTAGATTTAAAATGATTATCCATAGCATGAGCGCCATCTAAAAGCTGGGTAAAGTTGTCATACCCTATGCTTAATGCTATTGATAAGCCAATTGCGCTCCATAAAGAATAACGACCGCCAACCCAGTCCCAAAACTCAAACATATTTTTGGTATCGATGCCAAATTTAGCAACACCTTCCGTATTGGTCGAAAGCGCTGCAAAATGTTTAGCCACATCAGTATCCTTACCTCCACCTGCAATAAACCAGTCGCGGGCGCTATGGGCATTGCCCATGGTTTCCTGCGTGGTAAAAGTTTTTGATGCTATCAGGAACAGCGTAGTTTCAGGGCTCAGTCCTTTTAATGTCTCCACTATGTGCGTACCATCCACATTTGAAACAAAGTGCATGTTAAGGTGGTTTTTGTAAGCCTTTAAAGCCTCGGTAACCATTACCGGGCCCAGGTCTGATCCGCCTATCCCAATGTTAACCACATCTGTTATTGTTTTGCCTGTATAACCTTTCCATGTACCTGAGATGATGGCTTCGCTAAAAGCCTTCATATGCTCAAGCACGCGGTTTACATCAGGCATTACATCTTTTCCTTCAACATAAATAGGCGTATTGCTACGGTTGCGCAGGGCAATATGAAGCACCGGCCGGCCTTCGGTAACGTTGATTATTTCGCCGCTGAACATGGCTTCAATTGCCTTATTTACTGAACACTCCCTGGCCAGTTGCATCAACAAAGCTACAGTTTGCTCATCAATGCGGTTTTTTGAATAGTCAAGTAAAATGTCTTCAAATTGCAGTGAAAACTTAGTAAAGCGTTGATTGTCAATTTCAAAAAGCTCTTTTAAGCTTTTCGATACAATATCAATGTAATGGTCAGCCAGGTATTTGTATGACTGGGTGGTGGTAAAATCGGTGTTTGGCAGCATAATTGAAATGATTTTAAACAAAAGTAATAAGTTAAATACTTAGAGCGGTATTAAAACCTAAAAGTATGACATCGTAGTGTTTTTTAACCTAAAAATTGTGACCTAATAGTGTTACTTAAACACACCATACATAGTGTTTGTTTTACAATAAGCCAATTGTCATATTTTTAACAGAATTTGCATATTGTTTTGAAATTCAAAATAATTATTTGATATATTTGCGTTGGTAATAAATAAATCGAGTTTTTTTATCAAATTATTAATCTGCTTTAACTACATTATACGATGTTTGAAAAACTGTTTATGCTTGTCAAAAATAACGCCGGGACGGCTGTTATCGACAACCCTGCGATCCCTGTAAAATATCATGAAGCAGTGATCAACGAGGCTTCAAGTTCTATTATCGAGGTTTTAAAAAATCAGCTGGAAACGGGTAAGATAAAGGAGTTGATCAAATTTTTTCAATTTTCGGGGATTTATAATAATTCACTGGTATCAAGCATCATAAATAAATTTGCCAACAAGCTGAATAATTTTTACGGCATTGCACCGGATTCTGCTTTATTTGCCGCTAACTCGCTAATAACTCCTGTTATGGCTGAGCTGGTTAAAGAATCAAAAGATGCAAAAAATATAGATTTTGGCTTAAGTAACCTGATTTCAAAGCTAAGCGGTAACCGTACCGATATGAGCGCACTGGTTAACCAGATGATGATAGCGTAAGGTTGTAATAAGTTATAAAAGGTTTAAGGGTTGTAGAGGTTGAAAGCTTTACAGCCCTTTTCTTTGATCCAAAAATGGTATTGCCGGATGAGTAGCGAAGAAGCAACTTCGTGGCAATGCATAGGGGTTATGGATGTTATCAGTATAGCCGGGGGAACGTCTGCAAAACCGGCAGTTTCACTAATTTTTAATCCCGTTTTGTTCCTTAAACATTGTGCTGAAGGATTTTTCCGCTACTTTTGGCATCTCTTTATAATGGCCCCATGTTTTTTTGAAGAAAGTGCGGAGCATAATGTTTTTTGTTTTACCGCTCAAAAAGTCTGTAAGCTTACGGCTAAGCATTCCTTTTTTCCAAAGCGACCAGCCCCATTGCTCTTTTGTAGTTACCAGGTGCTCTTTCACCGCATCATGGCGGTTAAGCAGCAACATTTTATGGATTTCAATTTTCACCGGGCACACTTCAGTACACTTTCCGCACAGGCTTGAGGCATAGCTTAAATGCTTAAACTCTTCCATCCCGGCCATATGCGGGGTTATAATGGAGCCGATAGGCCCGCTGTAGGTAGTTTCATAAGTATGGCCGCCTATGTTCTTATACACAGGGCAGGCGTTAAGGCAGGCGCCGCAACGGATGCAGTATAAAGCCTGGCGCTGCTCTTTTTGAGCCAGCAGGTTGGTGCGCCCGTTATCAAGCAGCACCACATACATTTCATCAGGCCCGTCAGTTTCCTCAGCCTGGCGTGGGCCGCTTAAAATGGTATTATAAACCGTTAAATTCTGCCCCGTGCCGTGTGTTGCAAGCATCGGCCAAAACAGGTCAAGGTCAGCCATGGTGGGGATGATCTTCTCTATCCCAACAACTGCAATATGTATTTTAGGGAACGATGTGCTTAAACGCGCATTTCCCTCGTTTTCAGTTATGGCTATGCTGCCGGTATCGGCAATTAAAAAATTAGCGCCGGTTATGCCAACATCGGCCTGCACATATTTATCACGCAGCAGCTCACGGGCTTTTTGGGTAAGCTGTTCAGGGGTAAAATCAAGCGGGGTGCCAAAACGTTCATGAAAAAGTTTTGCAATATCTTCTTTTGAAAGGTGCATGGCAGGCGTAACAATATGATAGGGTCTTTGCCCTAACAATTGCACTATATATTCGCCAAGATCGGTTTCTAATGATTCGATGTGGTGGTGTTCCAGAAACTCATTCATCTGAATTTCTTCGGTAACCATCGATTTTGATTTTACAATGGTTTTTGCACCAGCTTTTTTAATAATATTAAGGATCTCGCGGTTAGCTTCTTCAGCATCATTTGCCCAGATCACTTTGCCACCGCGTTTTTGGAAATTGGCTTCAAACTCCGGCAAAATCTTGTCCAGGTTCTCCATTACCTTCCACTTGATCACGTGCGCCTTACGCTTAGTATTCTCAAGGTTAATGATCCTTGATAATCCTTTATCTACAGCGGCATCATACTTACCAATATTGTAGTTGATAATGTGGCGGTGGCTCATGTCAAAAGCCTTATCTTCCGAGGTAACCAAGAATTCTTCAGCAGTGCTTCCCATATTTACGAAGATAGGGAATTGTTGATTAAGTGAGTAGTTGATTGGGTTGATTAAGTTAGTTTTTTTGTTTTAACCTAATCAACGCAATCAACATATTCAACTACTCACTGCCCGCAGGCACTACTTCTTTGCATCAACCACGGGGCGGTTATCGGCATTTAACAGGTCCCATGCGGTATAAAATACCAGCTGGGCACGTTTAGCTAATAGCGGGAAGTTGATCTTGCTTACTTCATCGCCAGGCTGATGGTAGTCGGCATGTACGCCGTTAAAGTAAAATATAATAGGGACGCCGTGTTTGGCAAAATTGTAATGATCAGAGCGGTAGTAAAAACGGTTAGGATCATTAGGATCATCGTATTTATAATCCAGGTCAAGCTTGGTGTAAAGGTTATTAGCATTTTCATTTACCTTATGCAAATCGGTGCTTAACATTGATGAGCCAATAACGTACACATTATTTGCCGAGTCGGGTTTACCAATATAATCAAAGCCAATACGGCCAATCATATCAATATTCAGATCGGTAATGGTGTTTGCCAAAGGTATTACCGGATGATCAGTATAATACTCAGATCCAAGCAGGCCTTTTTCTTCGCCTACGTTGCCTAAAAACAGGATACTCCTTTTAGAACCATGGCCATCTTTTTTAGCCTTCGCAAATGCCCTGGCAATTTCCATAATAGCGGTAGTTCCTGATCCATCATCATCAGCGCCATTATTCACCATATCCTTTGAGCCGGCAGGCATTAAACCAATATGGTCATAGTGTGCAGATATTACCAGCACCTCATCCTTAAGCTTAGGGTCGTTGCCTGGTAAATAGCCTAATACGTCTACTGCTTTTACGTCCTTAGTTTCAGTGGCAAATGCGGTTGAAACATCAGCTTTTATAGTTTGAGTTTGTGGCTCGCCTGCGGCATCAATAGCAGCTTTTAGCTGTGTATAGGTCTTTCCTGAATTTTTAAGCAGCTGATCTGCAACATCGGGTGTAATATTATATACAACCGCCTGTGTGCGTGGCTCTGCAGCATCTTTTTTAATGGATAACTGACCTGCGCCTATCTGGCTGCCAAATCTTTTTAAAATATTGACAACATTTGGTCCGGCTGCTAAAATTAAAGCAGGATTTTTGCTTCTTAAAAATTGAAGGCGTTTTGCCCGGTTAGTGCTCCAGTCTGATTTCTTATCGGTACCGGTAATTTTTGATACACCATTTATAAATGGTTCACCATCGTTTATAAATAGCACTACTTTACCGGTTATATCAGTTCCTTTTAAATCATCATATTTATCCGATCCAATCCCGTAGCCAATAAAAACAAGGTCGGTGGCAGTTACTGTTTTTGCATCGGCCGATCCTGATCCATAAAAATCAGTGCCGCTTACAAATGGTTTTCCGTTTACAGTAAAAGCAGTTACCTTAAATGCATTTTCAACCAATGGAACATCCAGGAAGTAGGAGTTGCCGTTCACAATAGGCTGTAAGCCTATTGATTTAAATTCGTCGGCAATGTAATGGGCCGCTTTGTCGGCTCCCGCTTTGCCGGTTTCGCGACCTTCAAATGCATCTGAGGCAATAATGCTCAAATGTTTTTTGGCCAATTCGGCACTAATAATTGGCGCGTATTTCATGGCAGTTGGGTTTTGCTGTGCGCAAGCCCCCGTTACCAGGCCAATTGAGGCGATTGTTAGTAATAATTTATTCATAATAATGGGTCAGTTTGTTTTTTAGTTCATGGTGGAGGGTTCATGGTTCATAGTTGATGGTTCATGGTAAGAAAGGGGGCACATCATGCCAAAACCTTTCGCCTTTTACCTTTCAGCTTTAACCTCCCCTCAACAGGCTATTTTCCCCACCCTTGTTGCGTGGCGGCCACCTTCAAATTCAGTGCTCAAAAATATTTCTACAATTTTTTTTGCTTCATCAATGGAAATATGGCGGGCGGGGATACATACAATATTTGCGTTGTTATGGCTGCGGGCCCTGTCAGCTAATTCCTCGTTCCAGCAAATAGCTGCGCGGATGCCCTGGTGCTTGTTGGCGGTGATGGCTACACCATTCCCGCTGCCGCATACCAGGATCCCTAAATCAAAATCGCCGCTTTCTACAGCCAATGCTACAGGGTGGGCAAAGTCAGGGTAATCTGCCGAGGCATCAGAGTAGGTTCCGAAATCTTTAACTTCTTTTACGTCCAGCGCTTCGATAAGCTCTTTTTTATAGTCAAAACCGGCGTGGTCAGCGCCAATGGCAATCTTTAGCCCTTTATTCATAACATCAAATTTAATGATTATTGTAAGGGACGAAGGTAAAATTTTTGTTGGAATAAAATAGATGTGGGAATGATGTGCGGATATGCAAATGTGCGGATGAGAAAATGATACAGAATAGATATAAACGAAAATGTGCGGATTAGCGAATCAAAAGATCATTCGCACATCCGCACATCCAAAATCCGCACATTAATCCTATGTGTTCATCAATTCTTTC
>JAQBOS010000378.1 GCA_028287925.1 Mucilaginibacter sp.
CCGGCAGGCATCTCCTTCGTTACAAATCCTAAAAAGGTAAAACGGATCACATCGTCATTGCCGTTGATCTGGATGGAGAATTTTCCATTTACATCACTTGATGTGCTTTTACCGGAACCCTTTGCAGATACCGCGACACCGGGCAATGGCAAGTTCTTGTCATCGGTAATAACTCCGTTGATAACTCTCAGCGATTGCTGCGCCGATGCATTTATTGCAAACAGCATAATTAGCAGCAAAAAACAGGCTTGATGTTTTAATTTAACAAATGCCCATAAAATCAGGTTGTACATTTTTTCCATAGTTATATATTAAATTGAACTGATATTTAATTGTCAAAGCAACGGTTTAACTATTAGGAAAAAATAAACTGGATGTTATGAATAACCCAAAACTGAAGGAATGGAAGATAAATGATGATTATAATGATTGAATGTAAATTGCTTATAATAAGTATGTTATCTAGTAGTCAAATTTAGTACATCGTTAGTGTATTAAATACAGGTAAACGAATAATTGCTAAATTGTAAACCGGAATATAAATTTCAATTTTTTGTAAAAGGAAATATTAAATACCTGGTATAATCAGAAGTCTTCAACACACATAACTAATATAATACGCCCTTACAATAACCTCTCCTTAAAAATAAATAACTGTTTTTTAAATAGTTTCTGAGGAATATGTCACAGCAGAAAGCTAATTTTGAGCCATGATCCGTTTTGTATACCAGATTAGTAGACATTTAAATTATGTGGTACAATAATATATTGGAAACCGTTGGCAACACGCCGATGGTGAGGTTAAACAAAGTAACAAAAGACATTCCCGCAACATTTTTGGCCAAGATCGAAACTACCAACCCAGGGAATTCAATTAAGGACCGGATGGCGCTTAAAATGATAGAGGATGCCGAAAAAAGTGGCAAGCTTAAACCGGGCGGAACTATTATTGAAGGTACATCGGGTAATACGGGGATGGGCCTGGCTATTGCAGCCGTAATAAAGGGTTATAAATGTATTTTTACCAGCACCGATAAGCAATCAAAAGAGAAATTTGATGCGCTGCGTGCTTTTGGCGCCGAGGTAATTGTTTGCCCGACGAATGTTGATCCGGAGGATTCACGTTCTTACTACTCTGTTTCATCACGCCTGGAGCGCGAGGTGCCTAATTCGTGGAAGCCTAACCAGTACGATAACTTATCAAACTCACAGGCACACTATGAATCCACGGGGCCAGAAATCTGGGAGCAGACTGAAGGTAAGGTAACGCACCTGGTAGCTGGGGTAGGTACGGGTGGTACAATATCGGGCATTGCCAGGTATTTGAAAGAGAAAAACCCGGCTATACAGATATTGGGTATCGATACTTACGGCTCAGTATTTAAAAAATACAAAGAAACCGGCATTATGGATAAAAACGAGATCTATCCATATATAACCGAAGGGATTGGCGAAGATTTTTTACCGCAAAATGTCGACTTTAACCTGATAGATCATTTTGAAAAGGTGACCGATAAAGATGCTGCTTTAATGACCCGTGAAATTGCCCGTAAGGAAGGAATTTTTGCAGGTAACTCCACCGGCTCGGCAGTTGCAGGTGTGCTGCAAATGAAGGATAAATTTAAGGAAGGCGATGTTGTGGTGATCATATTCCCTGACCACGGCACCCGTTACCTGGGTAAAATGTATAACGATGACTGGCTGCGCGACCGCGGATTTTTAAAGGACGGAAAATTAACCGCACACGATATTATTCAAAAAAAGGAAAATCAGCAGATAGTTACTATAGATTGCGAAAAGTCGGTACTTGAGGCAATAAACACTATTAAATCACTCAATATCTCGCAGATCCCGGTAACTCAAAAAGGAATGGTGATAGGCAAAATTACCGAAAGTGATATTTTAAACTCACTAATAGAAAATCCATCTATCAAATCTCAGCCTATAAAAAATATTACCACCAGCCCGTTCCCGTTTGTTGATTTGAATACTTCGATAGACAAGATCTCGGCAATGATCAATAAAGATAATATTGCGGTGCTGGTAGAAGACAACGGGCAGATAGAGATCATTACACAATATGATATTATAAATGCCATTTCAGGTTAAAAAATGTTAAAGATGAGGGGCTAAGCGGTAAATATGCATTATGAAATGCACGGTACGTTTATATTTGCCAAATGTTTAAACCCCTGGTTATAGCCGCCTTATTTTTGCTTCTCTATTCACCTGCTTTCTGTCAGCCTGATACATCAGTTTCGTTTAACTGCTTTCAGAAAGGATATGAAATGCAGCGTTCAAAAAAATATAAGGAAGCGCTTATTGAATATGACTCGTGTGTAACAGCCAACCCTGGCTACGATAAAGTATATTTATACAGAGGCCTGGTAAAGTATCATTTAAATGATCTGAAAGGCTCAATTGATGATTACACTAAATTTATATCAACTAACCCTAAATCTTCTATGGCGTTTGATAACCGGGGGTATTCAAAATTTTTGATGGGGGATAACCCGGGAGCATTGGATGATTACAATA
>JAQBOS010000304.1 GCA_028287925.1 Mucilaginibacter sp.
TCCAGTATGATGAGCTCGTCCGACAGATCAAGCGCTTCGGCAAAGCCATCCGCAAAATCACGTGTACGGGTAAATAAATGCGGCTGAAAAATGGTGGTCAGCTTTTTATCCGGATAAAGTTTTTTAACCGACCTGATAGCTGCTTTTAATTCTTCGGGATGATGTGCATAATCATCAATATAAATCTGGTGATCATTTTTAACGATATACTCAAACCGGCGTTTCACCCCTTTAAATGAGCCTAAAGCACTCTTAATAGCTTCTGGCGACACTTCAAGGATCAGGCATGCTTCAATTGCAGCAACTGCATTTTCAATATTATGTGTTCCCGCAATCCCCATCCGGATATTGATAATACTGATATTTCCGTTTTTAAAATCGAAGTAAAAATCCCCATTCTCTATTTTTATGTTTGATGCTGTGGCATCGGCCTCCGCATCAACCGCATAAGTAAAGCCGGTATCCAGGTCCAATCCCTTTTTGTGGATCAGTGTACCGCCCGCTTTTATTTGCGATGCAAACAGTTTGAACGATTCTGTAAGATGTGCATGATCACCATAAATGTCCAAATGATCGGCATCCATAGAAGTTATAATAGCAACATCCGGATGCAGCGTAAGAAATGAACGATCATACTCATCAGCCTCAACAACTACTATATTATTTTTACCATACAGCACATTGCTGTGATAATTTGTTGATAAGCCGCCCAAAAAAGCTGAACAATCTTTACCCGAATCTTTTAAAATATGGGCAACCATTGTTGATGTGGTAGTTTTACCATGCGTACCTGCAACAGCAACCGTAAACATCCCCTGGCTAATAATGCCTAACACCTGCGACCGTTTATAAAGCCCAAAGCCATTATCCCTAAAAAAGTTCAAAATGGCTGAATCTTTAGGAATTGCCGGCGTATAAATTATCAACGTACCCTCATCAGGCGTTTGAAAGCTATACGGGATCCAATCAACACGGTCGTCAAAAATTACCTGGATCCCTTCGTTATGCAGGTCGTTTGTTAAGTCGGTAGTCGTTTTATCATAGCCGCAAACAACACAACCCAAATGGTGAAAATACCGCGCCAGCCCGCTCATGCCGATGCCGCCGATCCCCACCAAATAAACCCGTTTTATGCTGCTTAATTTCATTTTATTATATTTTATGATTTCACCGATTGTATGATGATTTCATTGATTTTTTTACTGTTAACTACCCGCTACTTTTCTTTCCTGCTATGAACTATGAACCATCATCTATCAACTACTTAATCATTTTAAACACTTCTTTAGCAATTACCTCATCAGCATTTGGCATAGCCATTTTGCCAATATTGTCACTCATTTTACGTTGCAACCCTTTATCATTTAAAAGCTCAATGGCTTTATCAACCAGCTTAGCTTCAGCATCCCTGTCGGCTATAAAAACTGCCGCATGTTCCTGCACCAGCGCCAGTGCGTTTTTTGTTTGATGATCTTCCGCCACATTTGGCGAAGGCACCAGTATCACCGGTTTTTTAACCACGTACAATTCCGCAATGGTACCTGCGCCCGCTCTTGAAATAATTATATCGGCAGCGGCATAAGCAAGGTCCATCCGGTTCAAAAATTCAAGGATGCGGATATCGGGGTGATAATCCTCCCCCAATTTTTCAATTATCCCTTTATAATAAAACTTGCCGGTTTGCCATATTACCTGTACGTCGGCAGCTATTAATTTATCAAGCCCGGCCAGTATGCTGTTATTTAAAGTACGTGCACCCAGGCTGCCTCCTATTACCAGTATTGTTTTTTTAAATGCCGATAGCTTATAAAGCTCAAGCGCCTGCATTTGCTTACCTGCAATATTAACCGACTCCTTACGGATTGGGTTGCCTGTTTTTATAATGCGGTCGAAAGGAAAAAACTTATCCATCCCATCAAAAGCAACACAGATCTTTTTCGCTTTTTTGCCCAACCATTTATTGGTGATGCCTGCGTATGAGTTTTGCTCCTGTATCAAATACGGAATGTTCTTTAAGGAGGCTGCATATAATAACGGCCCCGAAGCATAACCACCCACTCCTACTACTGCATCAGGTTTAAATTCCTTAATAATTTCAAGCGATTTCCTTACGCTCAGCATCAATTTTACCGGGAACATTATGTTTTTCCAGATAGATTTGCGCTGAATACCCTGGATCTCCAAACCAATTATTTTATAACCTGCAGCAGGCACCTTTTCCATCTCCATCCTCCCCTTTGCGCCAACAAATAAGATCTCAGTTGCCGGATCAAGACTTTTCAAAGCATTGGCAATAGCAATAGCCGGGAAAATATGCCCCCCGGTACCGCCCCCGCTAATGATTATGCGTGGCCCCCCAGCCCCCTGAAGGGGGAGTTTTTGATTGGGTTGGTTTTTATTCCTTGATTCCACTGATTTATTTTGATTTCACCGATTAATTATCGCCTTCTACCTTCTCTTTGTTTTTTCATTCGCACATCCGCACATTTGCATATCTGCACATCATTCCCCCTTTAGGGGGTTAGGGGCTCACGCCATCGCTACTTCCTTTATTTCCCCTACTATAACTTTTTTAGGTTCGTCAATATCCCTGCTAACAGATAATATAATACCAAATGCCAAACTGGTAAACAATATGGATGTACCGCCCATACTTACAAATGGGAGCGGGATCCCTGTTACCGGTCCCAAGCCAACCGCAACCGCCATATTTGCAAACGCCTGTATGGTTAAGCTAAAGCTAAGGCCTGCCGCCAGCAGCGTACCGAACGCTTTTGGCGCCCTGGTTGCAATTTTTATACACCTGAACAACAGGAACAGGTAAATACCTATCAGCACAATACCGCCTACCAGGCCATATTCTTCAACTATGATGGCATAAATTTCATCTGAGTATGCTTCGGGTAAGCTATTTATTTCATCGCTGTTACCTACTCCCTTGCCGAATATACCGCCTGTAGCTATGGCTATTTTTGCATGATTTGCTTGCTGCGCCTTATCAGGATCAGCCTTTTCAGGATGCATATAGGTTTCAATACGGGTAATGTACATGTGACGGCGAGGCCCTAAAAACAAGATTCCCGATAGCACCACAGCGCCCCCCATGCATACCACTGCAATTTGTTTAACACTTATGCGGCCCATTATCAGCAACAGAATACTAACCCCAAAAAGCATTAATGCAGTTGAAAGGTTGGCCCATGCAATAAGCGCAAAAACCACACAAACCGCACCCATAATGGGAATAAACGACTGCTTTACATCCTTAATATTTTCCTGTTTAATTGATAGCGTACGTGCCAGGTAAGTTATCAACGCAAGCTTAGCCAAATCTGAAGTCTGGAAACTAAGGCCCGTGCCCGGGATAGCTATCCAGCGACTGGCCTCATTTACATGGTGCCCAAAAACCAGGGTATACAGTAACAGCGGGATGGTTATGATCATCAGCAGCTTTGAGATGCCCCGATAATAACGATAGTCGATTTTATGCGACAAATACATCAGCGCTATACCACCAACTATCATAGCCAGGTGCTTTATCAATATAGATTCCGTACCCACTCCTCTTTTATAAGCAAGCGACCCAATGGCGCTGTAAACAGCCAGCAACGAAATAACCGACAACAATATGACGATAAGCCAGATCCAGCGGTCTCCTTTTGTATTACTGAGTATTTTATGCATATGCCCCCTACCCCTAAAGGGGAGTTTTTTGTTTATATTTTATTTAATTTCAAGCCTCTTCGTTCCCCCTTTAGGGGGTTAGGGGGCCTACAACTCCTTCACCGCTTGTTTAAACTGCCTGCCGCGGTCTTCGTAATTCTTAAAAAGATCGAAGCTGGCGCATGCCGGTGAAAGCAATACGGTATCGCCTTTTGTTGCCAGGTGATAAGATACTGTTGCGGCTTCCTGTGCCGAATAGGTATTTACTATTATTTCCACCACATCTTCAAAGGCCTCATGAATCCGCCTGTTATCCTTACCAAGGCAAACTATTGCTTTTACTTTCTGCTTAACCAGGTCTTTAAGCATACTGTAATCATTGCCTTTATCAACTCCGCCAAGTATCAGTACTACATCGCTGGTCATGCTTTCAAGCGCATACCATGTTGAGTTAACATTAGTAGCTTTTGAATCATTAATAAAGCTAATGCCTGATATTTTACCAACCGACTCAAGCCTGTGCTCGATGCTTTTAAAGTTGCCCATACTCTCCCTCATTGAAGGGTTCCGCAGTTCGAGCACTTTTGCTACTATACCTGATGCCATAGAGTTATAAATGTTGTGTTTACCCTGTAGAGCTAATTCATGAATTGACATCTGAAAATGTTGTTGGTGAATGTTAATGACAATATTGTCTTGTTCGAGATATGCCCCGTATTCAATCTTTTTTTCGATAGAAAATGGCAACTGCTGTGCTGCAAAGCTTCGCTCAGCCATTCCTTTAATGGTTTCCGGATCATCGGCACAGTAGATGAAATAATCACTGGCTGTTTGATTTTGAGAGATGCGAAACTTTGACGCTGCATAGTTTTCCAGTTTGTAATCGTACCGGTCTAAATGATCGGGTGTTATATTCAGTAATACCGCTATATCCACCTTAAAGCTGAACATATCGTCGAGCATAAAGCTGCTAAGCTCAAGCACATAAAAGTCGAATTTTTCGGTAGCCACCTGGTAAGCAAAACTTTTGCCTATGTTCCCTGCAAGCCCAACATTTAATCCTGCATTTTTAAGGATATGATAGGTTAAGCTACTGGTAGTTGTTTTTCCATTCGACCCTGTGATCCCTATTATCTTTGCATTGGTATACCGGCCCGCAAATTCTATTTCTGATATAACAGGAATCTCTTTTTTCTTTATTTTTTTTATGATCGGCGCCTTATCAGGAATCCCCGGGCTTTTGATCACTTCAACTGCCTTCAGGATCTCAGCCTCTGTATGCTGATTTTCTTCAAAACGGATCTTCCAATCCTGCAATTGTTGTTTATAGGCATCAGTAATAGTCCCAAAATCAGATACAAAAACATCATAACCCTGCTGTTGAGCCAGGTAAGCCGCACCCACCCCGCTTTCGCCGGCACCTAGAATTGCTATGAGTTTTTTTGATTCCACTGATTGTTATTTATTTGATTTCACCGATTTTATTCGATTTCACCGATATTTGTTTTTCTTCTTTCGGACTTCCGGTCTTTCCGACTTTCCGGACTTCCTACTCTCTAATCACTAGTCTCTAACCTCTAGCGGAGCTTCAACGTTATTACCGTCACTATTGCCAGCAGGATGCCGATGATCCAAAACCTGGTTACGATCTTGGCTTCATGAAATCCTTTTTTCTGGTAATGGTGGTGCAGGGGCGACATTAAAAACACCCTTCTTCCCTCGCCAAATCTTATCCTCGTATATTTAAACCAGCTTACCTGGATAATTACCGACAAATTCTCTATCACAAAAACTCCGCATAATAATGGCACCAACAGCTCCTTGCGGATCATAATGGCAAACACTGCTATTATACCACCTATTGCCAAACTGCCTGTATCGCCCATAAATACCTGGGCCGGGTATGAATTGTACCAAAGGAAACCAACACAAGCACCAACAAAAGCTCCGGCAAAAATCACCAGCTCGCCTGAGTTTGGGATATACATAATATTCAGGTATTCGGCAATTACTGTATTACCCGATACATAAGCCAAGATAGCCAGCGTGATCCCTATTATAGCGGATGTCCCAGTTGCCAGGCCGTCAATTCCATCTGTTATATTGGCCCCGTTTGATATGAACGTGATAATTATAATTACTGAGAACATAAACACCAGCAATGAGTAATGATCAGAATCAGCACCGATGAATTTTAGCACCTTTCCATAATCAAACTCGTTGTTTTTATAAAAAGGCATAGTTGTTTTTGTCGACCTAATGTCCTGTGTATAAACCGGTGTATTGCCACGCATGTGAAAATCAACAGGGGCATCGTACTTAACAGGTAATTTCACTTCCTGCCGTATTACAATATCCGGATTTGAATACATAGTAAAACCGATGAACAGCGCTAAACCAACCTGGCCTATTATCTTGAACTTACCGGCTAACCCTTCTTTGTTCTTTTTAAATACCTTAATGTAATCATCCAAAAAACCTATTGCACCCAACCAAAGTGTGGTAACCAACATCATAATAATGTAGATGTTGCCCAACTTGGCAAACAGCAGCGTAGGGATCAGGATGCCTAGTATGATAATGATCCCGCCCATTGTTGGCGTGCCAGCCTTTTGCATCTGTCCTTCAAGACCCAGGTTTCTAACCGTTTCACCCACTTGTTTAAACCGCAAATAATCAATAAGCCTGCGCCCAAATACCGTGGTTACCACCAATGATGTAATTACAGCCATCGCCATACGGAACGTGATGTATTGAAACACCCCCGAACCGGGAATTGTGTAATTTTTATTAAGCCAGGTGAATAAGTAATATAACATAGTTAATGTGCGGATTATTGATGTGCGGATTATTGATGTGCGGATGTGCGGATGCCTGCATATCCAAATTCTTTAATCACTCTTATTTTGTTTGTAAATGGTTCCTTTGTCTGTTAATTTTTTATTCATTCGCACATCTGCACATAGTTAATGTGCGGATTATTGATGTGCGGATGTGCGGATGCCTGCATATCCAAATTCTTTAATCACTCTTATTTTGTTTATAATTATTTTTAGTTTTTAACCATTTTTTTAAATCATTTGCACATCCACGCATCTGCACATCTAATTATTTGTCGTTGATATTATTTTTCCTAGTATTCTTATTATTGATTGTATATCGTCCAGCATATCTTGTTCAAAAGGATAGTTTTCGGCAAACTTGCATAGCTTTATCCAATACTCTGTTTCACCTGCTTCCTTATAGGCTATTTTACATTTATGTTTAAAATCATTTTTACTTTCAGCACCCTGTGCCTCACTTACATTTACACCTATTGAAGTACCGCTTCTAAAGAGCTGATTCGCCATATTGAATTTCTTCTTCGATTCAAGTATTTCAGTGAAAGCAATTATTTTCAATGAAAAACTGAATGTTAAATCAACTATCAGGTTTGGTTTCTCGCTCATTGTATATTGGTTATTAATTACCATCCATTATTCTTACATCCTTTCCTCATCCGCACATTCGCACATCTGCATATCCGCACATCAATTCATTTCTTTGAAAATTGCACTCAGCTCTTCCATATCGTCAAAGTGATTTTTCACTCCATGTATTTCCTGGTACTTCTCGTGGCCTTTACCGGCAACAACTACAATATCTCCCGGTTTGGCCAGCATGCAGGCAGTTTTTATAGCTTCGCGTCTGTCAACAATGCTAAGCGTATATCTTTTGAAGGCAGGGTCAACACCTTCTTCCATGTCTTTTATGATCTGCGCCGGATCTTCCGAGCGTGGGTTATCAGAGGTAAGGATCACTCTGTCACTCCACTCGCATGCTGCCTTTGCCATAATCGGGCGTTTGGTTTTGTCTCTGTCTCCACCACAGCCGATCACCGTGATCACTTTTTCATTATTTTTTCGGATATCATGAACCGTACTTAATATGTTCTGAATAGCATCAGGCGAGTGTGCATAATCAACAATCCCTATAACTTTATTTGGTGCAACTATATAGTCAAAGCGACCCTTCGCGCCTGTTAATTTGCTCAGACTGGTTAATATTTTAGTTTTGTCCTGCTCAAGCAACATTGCTGCAGCATAAACTGCTAATAAATTATAAGCATTAAAAGTACCCACCATTTTAAACCAAACCTCTTCGCTGTCAATCTGCAAAAGCAAGCCTTCAAACTGATTTTCAAGGATCCGGGCTTTGTAGTCAGCCATACTTTTTAGTCCATAAGTTTTTTTATGGGCTTTTGTGTTTTGCAGCATTACATTGCCGTTTTTGTCATCAATATTGGTCAATGCAAAAGCGTTGGACGGCAGCTCATCAAAAAATGTCTTCTTTGCTTTCAGGTATTTCTCAAATGTTTTATGATAATCTAAATGATCGTGGGTTAAGTTTGAGAATATAGCGCCGGTAAATTTCAAAGCGCCTATCCGGTGCTGGGCAATAGCATGTGAACTTACTTCCATAAAACAGTAGTCGCAACCCTGTTCAACCATATCACTCAATAACTTGTTCAACTCAACAGGATCAGGGGTTGTATGTGTTGCCTGGATCACTTCGCCATTTACCTGGTTTTCAACGGTCGACAACAAGCCGCATTTATAACCAAGGTCGCGGAATAACTTATAAAGCAATGTGGCTATCGTAGTTTTGCCATTGGTGCCGGTTACTCCAACCAGTTTTAATTTTGACGATGGGTTATCATAAAAATTAGCCGATACAATTCCCAGCGCAACAGCCGAATCGGCCACCATTAAAAAATCAACCTCGCCTGTAACACGGGCAGGCAATTCCTGGCATATAACAGCTACAGCACCATCTTTAATAGCCTGCAAAATATAGTCATGCCCATCAACTATAGTTCCCTTTACAGCCACAAACATACATCCGGGAATAACCTTCCGCGAATCAAAAACTATGGCAGTTATCTCAATATCGGCACTGCCCTGTAGTTCAGTGAATGCAAGTCCCTCTATTATATCGCTCAAATATCTCATTGCAATTCAATTATTATTTTTGATCCTTTTGGAATTATGCTCCCCGCTGATGCCGACTGATTTGATACCATGCCGCTCCCGCGGGCCACAACTTTGTAGCCTGCATTTCCCAGCGCATATAAGGCATCGCTCAATCCCATTCCTTTTACCTGCGGTACTACGCCGCTTTTATAGCTCGCATCTTCAAAAGCAATGCCATTACTGGTATCAACACCGTTTCCGGCTGCATTGTTAGTTGCGTATAGCGGCTTAACACCTAATTTGGTATACACCTGTTTTAACGCTTTTACATTTCCTTTTTTTATCTGCGGCAAATTGGTATTCCCTACATAGTGCATCGGTATAGCCTGGTTCATATTCTGATCACTGGCATAAACCCTGTCTGCAATCTTTTTGAAAACCGGGCCGGCAACCTTCGCTGCCAGGTATGAGCCCACAGTTGGGTGATTAACAACCACAATCATGGAATATTTAGGGTTTTTAGCCGGAAAATATCCGCAGAAAGAAGCCTGGTAAGTTTTTTTCAGGCCATAACCTGATGCCCCGTTTGCAATTTGCGCCGTTCCGGTTTTACCCGCTACCGAGTACAATGAATTTTTAAACAGGGTTTTGCCATTGCCTTCCGTAATTACACCTTCTAAAAGGCTCTTCATTTTCCCAAGCGTAGCATCCGAGCATACCTTTTCATTAATTACTCTTGCCTGGAACTGTTCAACCGTATTTCCAAGCCTGCGAATTTCTTTTACCAGGATCGGGGCAATCATTTTTCCATTATTAGCTACTGCATTATAAAGTGTAAGCATCTGCAATGGAGTAATTTTCATTTCGTACCCATAGGCCATTTCGGGCAGGGTATAATATTTGTTCCAGCTGCGGCTTTTAGGGTTTTTAACAACAGGGATTCCCTCTCCAGGGATCTGCAAGCCAAGCGGTTCGTTTAAGTGATAGCTGTACAGCTTATCAGTAAACTCTTTAGGGTTATTATTATAAGCATTATAAACAAACTTGGCTGCCGCAACGTTCGACGATTGTTCAAAAGCAGTTTTTGCAGTGATCACAAAATTGTAATCCTCCACATCGCTGATGGTTGGCCCTTTAGGAATTTTATATTTACCGCCTTCTGCGTTTATGGTAGAATTGGTATCAATTTTATGCTGATCAAACAGCGTCATGTATGTGGCCAGCTTAAATGTTGAACCCGGGTCAGCGGCATCGCTTATAGCATAGTTTAGCTTTTCCTCATATTTACCTTCCTTATTCCGGGTAAAGTTTGCAATGGCCCTTATCTCGCCTGTGGCAACTTCCATCAACACCACGCAACCGTGATCTGCCTCTGTTGCTTCCAGCTGGGCTTTTAATACATCCTGTACAACATCCTGGAAATTGACATCAATGGTAGATATAATATCCGCGCCCTCTTTAGGCTCCACTTCATCATCGCCATTATTAACCGGCATCCAGGTACCGCCGGCCATCCGTTGCATTAAACGCTTACCGCTTTCACCATTAATGTAGCTGGCATAAGCACCCTCAAGCCCTACGGCATTTTTTACGTTATCGTTTTTATATCCGATGGTACGCGAGGCCAGCGAGCGAAAAGGGAATACACGCCTGTTTTGCTCAATAACTATCAGCCCACCTTTATATTTACCCATCCTGAAAATCGGGAACTTGCGGATCAACGTTAATTCCCTGTGGGTTACTTTACGCCTGATGAGCTCATAACGCGAACCTTCTTTACGGGCATCGCGCAGCATCCGTGAATATTCTTTTTCAGACTTATCGCCATACAACTGCGAAAACTTAATAGCCAGCGAGTCTACATTTTCGTTAAAGGCTTTATCATCGGCAATGCCCGGCGCAAGCATATCCATGTGCAGCTCGTATTCAGGTACAGAAGTTGCCAGCAGGCTCATGTCAACGGCAAAAATATTTCCACGCGCCGCCTCAACCGTTTGATAACGGGTTGAAAGCGTTGTAGCCATAGCCTTCCATTTTTTACCCTGTACAAATTGTACCCGGCAAAGCTGGATCACCACAGCTGCAGCAAAAAGAAGGATCAACCCGAAAGCCAGGTAAACCCTCATTAATATGTTGGTTCTAATGCTCATTTTTCACCTCCGCATCTGTTATTTTTTGTGGTGGTTGCAGCGATTCTTTAATTCCAAGTGTATCTACCCGTTTAGCAACCTCGGTAAGCGTGCTTTTAAAAGCAAGATCGGCCTTGGTAGTTTTATAGTCCCAGCTAAGTTCTTTTACTTCTTTACTTATTTTGTTAATATCACGGATGCTCCTCTCGGCCATGTGCATATTGGCAATATATATCATCCCTAAAAAAGCAATGAACAATACAAATGGCAATGCCTTTGTAGCCGACTCGGCATTCCAAAAGCCTTTGGTAAAAAATTGGGTAATAAAGTTATCCGGAAACTCCGCATCCTGTTTTTCCTCAACAATAAGCTTTTGTTGCTCTGCTTCCTCTTCTTCAATCTGTGTACGCAGCCTGTTTGTCATTTCTTTACCGCTATTCTTAACTTAGCGCTCCGAGCCCTGTTATTATTTTTTATCTCTTCTTCTGTTGCGGTGATAGCCCCGCGGCTTACCGAATTAAACGGTTTGTTATCATTACCGTAAAAATCTTTCTCTACCTCGCCGCTAAACTTTCCTTTTGCTATGAAGTTTTTTACCAGCCTGTCCTCCAGCGAATGGTATGACATAACCACCAACCGCCCGCCCGAAACCAGCACCGATGCCGTTTGGATCAGGAAATCCTTCAATGCTTCCAGCTCCTGGTTTACCTCAATGCGTAAAGCCTGGAAAACCTGGGCCAGGTATTTATTTTCTTTTCCTTTGGGGATGCGGTTTATAATGGCATTTTTCAAATCAGCCACTGTTACAATAGGCGCGTTTAACCGCGCAGTTACAATTGTATTAGCCAGCGATTTTGCATTTTGGATCTCACCGTAAATACCGAAAATGCGATGCAACTCAGCTTCCGAGTAATTGTTTACTACCTCTTTGGCGCTTAACGGATCCTGCTGATTCATGCGCATATCCAACTCAGCATCAAAACGGATTGAAAACCCGCGTTCGGCCTGGTCAAACTGGTACGATGAAACACCAAGGTCGGCTAATATGCCGTCAACCGGTAGCGCATCATGTAAACGGCAAAAGTTTTTCAGGTAACGAAAATTCTGATCAATGAATGTAAAGCGTTCATCATCTATCAGGTTTTGTTTGGCATCGGCGTCCTGGTCAAACGCCAGCAGCTTACCATCTTTATTTAAATGCTTTAAGATCTCGCGCGAGTGTCCGCCACCGCCAAAAGTTACATCAACGTAAGTTCCGGATGGGTTAATGTTCAGGCCTTCAATACACTCATTAAGCATTACAGGAGTATGGTATGTGCTCATACGCTACCTTCCCTTCTTTTATCGCCCATCACTTCCTCGGCCAGCGTTGCAAAATTATCCGGTTCGCTATCTATCATTTTATTATACGCCGCCTTATCCCACATCTCAATTTTTGTCAACTGGCAGGTTAAAACCACATCGCTTCCTATTCCTGCATAATCCAATAATCCCTGCGGTAAATTAACCCTGCCTGCTGCATCAACATTCAATTCTGTGGCGCCACGGGTAAAATATCTTATAAATTCTATGTTTTTCTTTTCGTATTGATTAAGTTTGTTCAGTTCATCAAGTTTTTTGTCCCATTCTTGTTTAGTGTAAATCACAAGATATTTTTCAAAGCCGCGATTGATCACAAGGCACTCAGTGTCAGCTTCTGGAAGCTTTTTCTTGAGGCCCGCAGGGATCATCATTCGCCCTTTGTTATCTAATTTACACTCAAACTCGCCGGTTAAATAGGACATATTGAAACTGTGGCATTAATTGTAATGTAAAATTAGATTTCTTTTACCACTTCTTACCACTTTACCCCACTAAAGTTATTAACACTTGTGTATTAACAATGTGGATTATTTTTTGTATCGAAATTTCTTTTCTTTTGTCTTAAAATCTTTAGTTATTCAATTTCTTTCTGCTTAGTTTTGAGCTAGTTACATTAATTATTATGAATATTTTGAAGCTTGATAATGAGCACGCATTTTCCATTGAAAACCTTGATAAACAAGTCCGTTTGGTGGTTTATAACAATGGCGTGGAAAATGTTTGCCGTAAATCCACATTAAAAAACATCGGCAGATTTATTCAATCAGGTGATAATCATTTGTTTAAGGGACGCCTGCAACTCAATAAAATGACTGATGGGATTGGTGTGGTGGTAAAAGATAGTTTGGTGGGAAAAATAACAATGGAAGACTTTATGAATTGCCTGGAAAATGCCAAAAACGGCATTTAAAAAACTTATTAAAAAATGAAAATACCGGCTGTTGTTTTTTGTATACTTTTGGTTACCAGCGCATTCACTTCTAATCAAAATAATAAAGTTGTACAATTTGACATCGGTAAAATTTTAAACGCCAGGCCGGTAACTACTTTAACCAATAACAAGCTGATAACCTGGACCAAAGGCATTGACGGCGGCGGATCGGGCGATGGCTATTTAACACTATCTGCAGCATTATTTAATGGCGATAAGCAGCCACATGCATTGCCTGATGATGCTCTGTTTCCTGCAAATGGCTTCCACCCCGAAATTCAGCTGCATTATTCAAATACTGATAGCCTGCATAACCAAACCTGCAATATCAGTGGCGAAGGTGGTGTTGAATTTTATGTTCCGCAAAATAAATACAGATCCGTTCGTTTTGCATTAACCAGCTCTGAAGGCCCTTCATTGTTAAAGGTAGAGTTTTTATATGCTGATGATAGCACCTCGTCGGAAGACCTGGTATTGCCTGATTACTATGACGACATTCCGTCAGGTCAGCACAAGCCGGAGCTATGTTACCTCGCCCACGATCTTGCCAAATGGGGCAATAAAAATAACATGACTGAAAAAGATCATCATAACATCGATCTGCTAACCGTTCACCCCGACCCAACCAAAAAACTCAAAAGCATAAACATTCAAAAGAAAAAGCCGGGGTACCTTGTGTTTTGGGCAGCCGCAGGCGAAAAAGTGAATTAAATTATGATGGTTGTTTGGGAACAGGCATTAGTAATATTCCGTTTCAATTTAGTAATTTTAAAAACTAAACATTTAAATAAACTACTATGAAATCAATAAAACTATTGTGCCTTGCATTGCTGCTTACAGGCTCACTGTTTGCACAGGCTACACTTCCATCATCAGAAACCGTGCTTAACAATGCTTACGCACAGGCAACTAAAGAAAATAAAAAGGTAATTTTGATATTCCATGCCTCATGGTGCGGCTGGTGTAAAAAAATGGATGCCTCGTTGAACGATCCAATCTGTAAAAAAATGTTCGATGATAATTATGTGATCGCCCATTTGGATGTAATGGAGCAGCCTGCAAAAGCTAATCTTGAAAATCCGGGAAGTATGGATGTGATGAAAAAGTTTGGCGGCGAAAAATCAGGATTACCATTCTGGTTAGTTCTTGACCCAAAAGGTAATGTGCTTGCCAATTCGCTAATGCCCAAAGATGGTGCAACTACAGCCACTCCTGAAGATAATGTAGGTTGCCCTGCAAGCGACAAAGAAGTTGCATTTTTTGATGGAATTTTGAGAAAAACATCGAATTTAAAAACGGAAGATATTGCAACTATTCATAAACGTTTCCTTTTAAACCAGCCGCCGCCAACCCCGGCAAAGGGAACTAACTAACACTACAGTCTCAAACTTACGAAGTTTTAAAAACTTCGTAAGTTTTTCTCCTTTCTAATGATTTTCAGCTTGAATCCTGGCAATCCCAAAATCAGGCGAATCATGGTTCAAACTACTAATCAAACTTTCTTAAATAATTCTTAGCTATCAGCTCTCCATAGGCTATATCACTGTGCTTATCCATACTAAACCACGGTGAACCATATTGAAGCACCTGGATATTTTGAGCGGGCATAAAGCTTTGGGCAAGCAAAAATTGCTTTTGGTGTTTATCATTCTCCACAACATCCATCACAATAAAACAATGCCCCGGTGAGCCGCCATGTATAAAAATATCGCCTGCTTTTAATTCATCAGTGTTAGTTACCAGGTGAAGCTCCTTTTCTAATGATAAGGTTCCTGCGTACGCAAATACCAGCGTCATATAACGCATAAATGCCTGATAACTATAATCCTTTTTTGCCTTTAATACCCATCTGTCATTACTATACCGGTATCCGTTTGCATAATGCTCATAATCGCATTTAAAACCGCTTACAAAATTAAAGCTGATGTCCTTATAATTTTTCTGTTGATACAGGTACTCGCCGCGCAGGCGCATCACTGCATCGGCACATTGCTGCAGGTCCTGGTTGCCTACGCTCATATCCACAACGGCAGCTGTATAAACATCTGTACGGGCCACATCACCTTTATAGGTTTTGGTTTGAGTTCCCACTGGCTTAAGCGGTAAGCTTTGCAGATATGCGGCAAAACTGCCTGGTTTGGTGGCACATTGATGATAACCTGCAGGGATTTTGAAACGGGTAATCACATTATCGGGCGCTGCAAAATTGTTAAAGAACAAGAGGATAAACATTAAGCTACTTTTCATCTTTTAATCAATTAATTCAGGCCTGTATTCAAAGTGCATGGTATCGTAATGATACCATTTGCCACCCCAAATAAATCCATGTTTTTCAAATATATCAACTATGGTTTGGGGAATTCTATTTTTGTAAGGTATAACCGCATTTTCATTGGTGCATTTACAGGCCCATTGCCAATAATCTGAATAAGCGGTGTTTATATCAATCGTCATCCCAAAGCTGTGCATGCTGTGCCTGTTGGTACCGCTTATATTTCGCCAGGTAAACGTGCCGCCTATATTAGTTAGGTATCTTTTTAGTTCAGGGTGTTCATCAAGTTCCTTCGAGATCTCTGTTAGTTTTTTGTCGATGCTATTGATCCGCGTTACCATAATCTTCTGACCAACCAGCTTAGGGCACCACGTTATTTCCGTTAAGTTTTTCCTTACCTCTTTTTCGTTAGCTCCATACATTTTCAAAAAGAAAGGCTCATTCCTGATCCGGCCCGGATCAAAGTTTAAAGTGGGTGAAGATTTAAGTTGGCCAACCGGATATTTCTGATCAAACATATCTTTAAGGTCGGGCTTTTCTAGCTGTAATTTCGATGATTTATTTTTTATCCCATCATCCCATAATAACTTACTGCCATCCTTTAAAATTATGTTGTTGTTTGAGAAACCGATAACAAGATCTTTATAGGAATTGATGAGTTTTTTGGCCGATTGGGGGATAGAGTCAGTTGAATTATTCTGTCTCAATTCAGCAAAATCACCTTTGATCCCCTGATGGCTCAGAGTACAATTCAACAAACTTAATAAAACAATAACCGCTACCCTCATTAAAGAATGAATGTACAATTTTTCTTTAAATCGGAGCTTAATTATCAAAACATGATGCTATTCGTCATCTTCATTGAAAAATCCACCCATTTCATTGAAATTTTTCACCTTATACCAATCTTAAAATATATTTTTATAGTCCCATAAATTTATAAAATGATCGCCCTGAAAAATAAAACGATATACGCATTGGCTATAGGCGCGTTTGCTTTACAGCCCTTCGCAGTTAAAGCACAATCTGACAGTAAAGCATGGATTGCCAAATCAAACACTTACACCAAGATCCTTATTGACCTTGACGAAAAATATTCGCCTGAGTTTGGATCATCGCAGGGTCTGGCTTTTTACGATACTTTGATATCGGTACCAACGCTGGCAAATGATTTAGCCCAGCGAAAGGAAAGGGAGCAAGCTGTTGCGCAATTAAAGGCGGCTAAACTGCAGGAAACCGATCTGAAAATAAAGCAGGACCTTGATATCCTGATCAATCAATCGGAGCTGGGTTTCAGGAACCAGGATTTTAGTCTGAATAAAGAGGTTTCATTCCTTAACCCTACTGCCACAGTTTTTAGCGGCCTGCAAGCATTGCTTGACGATCAAACCGCGGCAGAGCGTCGCCCCGCTGCAGTTATCCGTCTGAATAAATATGCAGGATTGCAAAAAGGCTATGAGCCCATAAGCGCTATCTATAAAGAACGAACGCTTAAACAATTAAGCAAGCCGGGGATGATCTATCCCTCAAAACAGGCTATGGAAGTTGAGCTTTCACGCAATGCAAGTATGGTTAGCGGGATTGCCGAGCTGCTTAAAAAGTATAATGTCACCGGGTATGAAAAGGCTTATGCTGCTATTAAAAAACAGCTGGAAGATTATGATACATGGGTAAGAGCCACCGTACTGCCAAAAGCCCGTACCGATTTTCGCTTACCTGCGGAAGAATACAAACTGGCTTTAGAAGGTTATGGCATTGATATTCCTCCTGCAGATCTTGCTAAAATCGCTCATGCCGCGTTTACTGAGATCCAAAACCAGATGAAACCGCTGGCTGAGCAAATTGCTAAAAAATACAACCTGCCATCAGCCGATTACCGGGAAGTAATAAAATACCTAAAAAAGAACCAGATCATCGGCGACTCGATCATGCCGCTTTACAAAAGGCATTTGGCCGATATTGAAGGCATCATCAGGGAGCAGCATTTGGTTACTCTGCCAAACCGCCCGGCAATTATCAGGCTGGCGAGCGAGGCAGAAACTGCACAAAGTCCTGCCCCGCATATGGTACCACCACCGTTTTTAAATAATACCGGCCAGCGGGGTGTTTTTGTCCTGCCGTTAAATATGCCGCCCGCTCCCGGCGAAAAGGTGGACAAATATGATGATTTCACCTTTGATGCCGCCTCATGGACCATCATTGCCCATGAAGCCCGTCCCGGTCACGAATTGCAATTTGACAAAATGGTTGAAGAAGGCGTTTCGCAAGCGCGTGCGCTTTATGCATTTAACTCAACTAACGTTGAAGGCTGGGGCTTATATTCCGAATACATAAGCCGCCCATTTTTTCCGGTTGAAGGTCAGCTGGTATCATTGGATTACCGCCTGCTGCGCGCAGCCCGTGCCTTTTTAGACCCTGAACTACAAGCCGGAACCATGACCCAAGAAAAAGCACTAAACCTGCTGATGACTGATGTAGTACAATCACACGCCTTTGCCAAACAGGAAGTTGAACGCTACACACTGAATGCCCCCGGCCAAGCCAACAGCTATTTTTATGGGTTTACTAAAATGATAGCATTACGTAAGGATACTGAAAAAGCACTTGGAGATAAGTTTAATGCGCAAAACTTTCATGATTTCATATTATCACAAGGCATTTTGCCACCGGCATTGATCAGGGAAGCTGTGATGGGTGAGTTTGTGGGGACGGCGAAATAAGATTCAAGAAATTAAGAGACAAGAATCAAGATATAAGAGAAAGCTTTCGGAAATCTATTTTTCTGAAAGCTTTTTTAATAACTCCTTAGCGGGAACGTGTTTGATGTTGCCGTCTTTGTCGGCTATTACCAGACTTTGATTTTTTTCAGCGCTGGTAACAACTAACTCCCTAAAAGCCATATCTACACCTTTTAATATCTTATTACGGAGTTCAACATTCTCAGGCTTTATTTTCATTACTCTGAAGTTTTATTGTTTCCCAAATATCGCGATTATAGACCATTTTTAATTGGCCAAATTCCCCTTCACCAATAAATTCAGGATTTCCCTGGGTGTTATTGAAAATCATCCAAAAATCACAAATCGGAATGTAGAGATGATGTAGATTATAAAGCCCTTTGTAATACCTGCGATCAACCACGTCGTCAGGAATGTGATGTCCTCCTTTACTTACCCTTGTAGCAACCCGCTGTTTTGCTTCCTGCGGAGAGCCCAGCCAAAAAAATACCAATGTTATTTTATAACCGATAGCGCGGGCATCTTTTATTAGGGATACGTAGCTTTTTGAAGATAAAGTAGTTTCTATTGCAAAATCTACCCCGTCATCTAACAACGCATCAATTCTGTTTAACATTATCCTGCCGGCTTCAATGGCTACTTTGTCGGGATTGAATGGGGATAATCCAGCCGCTATGCCATCTGCGTTTACAAATTCCCTACAGTTTAGCATATTAGGGAGCACACTATAACTCGCCGTAGTTTTCCCGGCACCGTTACAACCTGCTATTATGTATAAATTTGGCATTTTGATTAATTACTAAAGACAAGATACAAATTCCTACCTAATCTCTAACCTCCAGCCTCTAATTAACTAACCACCTACATATTCCTCCTGTACTGCCCCCCTACCTCATAAAGCGCATGCGAGATCTGCCCCAATGAGCAATACTTACAGGCTTCCATCAGGCTTTCAAAGATATTTTCTCCTGCTACGGCTTTATGCTGCAGGTCTTTTAATAACTGCGGGATAATAGCTTCATTGCGATGTTGAAACTCGTGCAGTGCCTCAATCTGGTATTGCTTTTCTTCTTCAGTGGCGCGGATCACTTCTGATGGTACAATTGTAGGAGATCCTTTTTTGTTAAGGAAAGTATTTACTCCAACAATAGGGTATTCCCCGGTATGTTTAAGGGTTTCGTAATAAAGTGATTCTTCCTGGATCTTGCTGCGCTGATACATGGTTTCCATAGCGCCAAGTACGCCGCCACGCTCATTTATGGCTTTAAACTCAGCTAATACGGCTTCTTCAACCAGGTCGGTCAGCTCTTCAATTATGAACGCACCTTGTATCGGATTCTCATTTTTGGCGAGGCCAAGCTCGCGGTTAATGATCAGCTGGATAGCCATTGCCCTGCGTACAGATTCTTCTGTAGGCGTGGTTATCGCTTCATCATACGCATTGGTATGCAGCGAGTTGCAGTTATCATATATGGCATATAAAGCCTGCAGTGTGGTGCGAATATCATTAAAATCAATCTCCTGCGCGTGTAATGATCTGCCACTGGTTTGAATATGATATTTTAGTTTTTGCGACCTGTCATTACCCTTATATTTGTTTTTGATAGCCTTGGCCCAAATGCGGCGTGCGACCCTGCCTATCACAGAATATTCCGGGTCAATCCCATTACTGAAAAAGAATGACAGGTTTGGTGCAAAATCATCAATGTGCATTCCCCGGCTCAGGTAATACTCTACATAGGTAAACCCGTTTGACAAGGTAAAAGCCAGTTGTGTAACAGGATTAGCCCCTGCTTCTGCAATATGATAACCTGAGATTGAAACAGAATAAAAGTTCCTTACCTTTTCATCAATAAAATATTGTTGAATATCGCCCATCATCCGCAGGGCAAACTCGGTAGAGAAGATACAGGTATTTTGCGCCTGGTCTTCCTTTAATATATCCGCCTGCACGGTACCGCGAACGGTAGCAATAGCATAAGCTTTTATTTTTGCGTAAACATCCGGCGGAAGGATTTGGTCGCCGGTTAGGCCGAGAATGGATAAACCTAAGCCATCATTTCCTTTTGGTAAGCCCCCCACGTATTCCGGCCTTGCCAGCCCCTTATCATCATAAACCTCCTTAAACTTAGCCTCAACCAAGTGCTGCAGTTTATGCTCTTTGATATATTTTTCGCATTGCTGATCAATAGCCGCATTCATAAAAAAGCCAAGCAGCATAGGCGCCGGACCGTTTATAGTCATGGACACGGAAGTAGATGGGCTGCACAGATCAAAACCTGAATACAGCTTTTTAGCATCATCAAGTGTGGCAATACTAACGCCCGAGTTACCTATTTTTCCATAAATATCCGGGCGAATATGCGGATCTTCGCCATAAAGGGTAACCGAATCAAATGCTGTGGATAAACGATGAGCAGGCTGACCGAGTGATACGTAATGAAACCGTTTGTTCGTACGCTCTGGGCCGCCTTCACCAGCGAACATTCGTGTTGGGTCTTCTCCCTTACGCTTAAGCGGGAACACCCCTGCGGCATACGGAAATTCTCCCGGTAAATTTTCGGTGAGCAACCAGCGTAAAATATCGCCCCAAGCCTCATACTTAGGCAATGAGATCTTTGGGATCTGCAATTGCGAAAGCGAGGTATAATAAAGCGGCTGCTTGATCTCTTTATCCCTAACCTTATAAATAAAGTTTTCAGCTTTATATTTTGCAACGGTTTCAGGCCATTCCCTTAGCAGGCGTTTGCAGTCGCCATGCAATTGCTCTTCCAGATGGGTTTTTACGTCCTGTAAGGATGCAACACTTTGCTTTTCTGCGTCCAATAATTTTATTACTCCGTCTAATTGGAACAACTGCTGCGCAATTTTACACTGCTCATTCACCCATTCTTTATAGGCATTACTGCTTTCAGCAATTTCGGCCAGATAGCGATTCCTGTCAGGCGGAATGATATATATCTTTTCCGATTCACCTTCATGTTCAACACTCGCATGTGTGCCAATCAGGTCAACACCTGTTTTTGTTTTAATGGCTTTCATCAGCGCAGTAAACAGGGTGTTCATCCCAGGGTCATTAAATTGCGAAGCCATGGTGCCGTAAACCGGGATCTCATCATCCTTGGCATTAAACAGCATATGGTTGCGCTTATATTGCTTGCGTACATCGCGGATGGCGTCAAGCGCGCCCCGTTTATCAAACTTGTTTAAGGCAACAAGATCGGCAAAATCAAGCATGTCTATTTTTTCCAGCTGGGTAGCTGCGCCGAATTCCGGGGTCATAACATAAAGTGACAGGTCACAATAATCTGTGATCATCGTATCTGATTGGCCGATGCCTGATGTTTCAACTATGATCAAATCATACCCTGCTGCTTTGCAAATATCAATGCTTTCCTGCACATGTTTGGATAATGCCAGGTTAGCCTGCCGGGTGGCCAGCGACCGCATATAGATGCGCGAATTATTGATGGCATTCATCCTGATCCTGTCGCCGAGCAGCGCGCCGCCAGTTTTACGTTTGGATGGATCGACAGAAATAATAGCCATTGTTTTATCGGTCTCCATCAAAAAGCGGCGCACAATCTCATCAACCAATGATGATTTACCCGAACCACCGGTACCCGTAATCCCCAAAACAGGTGTGGTGCTGGTACTGATTATTTTATGCACCTCACTTAAAAATGCATCGGCTTCTTTGGGGTAATTCTCTACAATGCTTATCGCGGTAGCAATTGATTTTATATCTTTTTCAGGCAAGTGTTTAAGCTCGCCGTTCAGTTTTATTTTGTTCTGGAAATCAGTTTTCTCCAGCATATCATTGATCATCCCCTGCAGGCCCATGGTGCGGCCATCATCAGGCGAGTAGATCTTTGTTATGCCATAAGCCTGCAATTCGGCAATTTCATCCGGCAAAAAAACACCGCCACCACCGCCAAAAATTTTTATGTGGCCTGCGCCCCGTTCTTTCAGCAGGTCGTACATGTATTTAAAATATTCCACATGGCCGCCCTGGTAACTGGTTAGGGCAATACCCTGTACATCTTCCTGGATGGCACAGTTAACCACCTCATCAACAGAACGGTTATGCCCCAGGTGAATTACTTCCGCGCCCGACGATTGCAAAATGCGGCGCATAATATTAATGGTGGCATCATGCCCGTCGAATAACGAGGCAGCAGTTACAAAACGGATCTTGTACCTGGATTTGTAAGGAGCAATGCTTTCCATGCAGGCTATAATTAGTATTATGCAAAATTAATATAAATAAAGCATCAAAAAACTATGCGTGCATAATATTTTAGGCCCAGCTCTTTAAGCCTCAAGTCTAAGGTCCTAAGTCAAAAGCAGAATTGCAGGTGGCTCAAGACTTCAGACTCGAGACTTTAGACTACCCATTATAGGCCTTCTCCAAATCAGCAATAATCATCTTGCTCATTTTCATCATGGCGCCCATCACCCGTTTAGATTTTTCCGGATCAGAATCATACATTAAGCGCTCAATTGCATTGGGCACTATCTGCCACGATACGCCGAATTTATCTTTAAGCCAGCCGCATTGGCTTTTTACACCACCCTTTGAAAGTTCTTCCCAATAGTAGTCGACCTCGTCCTGAGTTTCGCATTTTACATAAAACGAAATAGACTCATTAAAAGTGAATGCAGGGCCACCGTCAAGTATCATAAACTCAACGCCGTTAAGGAAAAAATTGGCGACCGTAATCTTGCCATTGCCTCCAGCGTCAAGATGGCTTACGTTACCGATCCGGCTGTCTTTAAAAACCGAGGTATAAAAATTTAACCCTTCTTCAACATTACCATTAAACCATAAAAATGGGGTGATGCGCTGTGCGGATGTTTCCATAGTAGTTGCCATAGTTTTGTTTATTTGATTAATCAAAGTTACCCGCCAATACAACCGGCAACAATGGGTAATGAAGCCAATTAAAGGGGGTAATTATGACAACAGAAAGCTTTGGTAATGGTTTTTAAGGTTGGCCATATTTTCAACGCCGGTTACTTGATCTGGGTATTCAGAAACGCAAATTACAACTACACTACCCAAACCATTTTTTTGGAACATTGATAATTTAAAACATTAACTTTTTTGATTAAATTTGAGATATGAAGGAACTAATCTTTTTAATACACGAGGCTGAAGAGGGCGGTTATTATGCGGAAGCCGCTGGAGTGGGAATATTTGCTGAAGGTGATACTATGGATGATTTAAAGAAAAGTATTAAAAATGGTATTGAGTGTTATTATGAAAACACCAAAGATGCTCCATCATTTGCCCATCTTCATTTTGTAAAAGATGAGATAATGGCATTATGAAAAGCCCCCGGAGCTTAGCAGCTAAAGAACTTATTAAATTGCTTAAAGTATTGGATATGAGGTTGCGTCTCAAAAAGGCAGCCATATTAAAGTAACTACTCAAAAAAATGGAGAACATCACTTAGCTATACCAAATCATGATCCTATAAAAACAGGAACATTAAACGCCATACTAAGACAAGTAGCTGAGCACTTGGAAAAAGGCAAGGAAG
>JAQBOS010000427.1 GCA_028287925.1 Mucilaginibacter sp.
TCATTCGCTTTGAGTCCATCGAACATCCACCGGAAAAGGCTGTTATCAAACCCATTCGAAATATGAACAATAACCTTTGTTGTACTGCTTACTGATTTTACTGCCGAATAGCCGGCTTTTATAAGCGCGGCAAAATTTGCCATTTTTTTTGAGGCGCGACCGTCTTCCCAAAGCATCCCGTCATTGGTTTCGTTGCCAACCTGTACCCAATCAGGGGTAATGCCGTTTGTTTTTAAAGTGTTCATTACACTTACAGTATAATCATGAAGTGAGGTTGTTAAAGTCGCAAAATTAAGCGAAGCCCAGGCTGCTGGTTTATATTGCTTGCCAGGATCAGCCCAGCTATCGCTGTAGTGAAGATCAATCATGATCTTCATTCCGGCACTTTTTGCACGCAATGCTTTTGCTACAAGGTCGGCTGTGTTGCACCATCCGTCAGCGGGATTGACCCAGGCCCTTAACCTGATGGAATTAAACCCCAGGCTTTTCATCAAAACGAAAAGATCCTGTTGCTTGCCGGCTTTATCATAAAACTTTACCCCTGCCGACTCCATTTGCGTAACCCAGCTGATATCAGCTCCTTTGGCAAATGTTGAGGATACTACAGGCGGTTTATAAGTTTCGGGCTGAGGTTGCGGAGTGCCCGCTTTATTTGAACAGGCTAAGATCAATAATATTGAACTGCAGTAAACCCACCACCCTTTTTTCATGATTGTTTTTTTAGATTATAAATTGGTAAAACAAATATATACCCGTGCCCTTAAAAATAAAATGTTTATTTAACATTTATTGTGTAATACTTACATAAAAGAAGTGTCGGAAGAATATAAAAGCCATTTTGTCATTCAACGCAGTGAAGAATCTTATACCATTGAAAGGTCTATACTGGAAATGTCGCCTACTTGCATAATGAATAAGATTCTTCGCTCTCGCTACCCGTGACAAGTTATATTAAACATGCAATGGGGTGTCACCCTGAGCCTGTCGAAGGGCGACGTGCGCAGTGGCCTATCCGCGTGCTAAGTATGGTGCAGAGGCCTTTGCCCGCGTCGTGGTTCGACACCACCATGACAGGCCACCCTTGTCATTCCCCTTTAGATTCCACAGGAGTTTATTTCTCAGAATGACAAAAGCTACCTATAACTTCCCGGTTCTTGACGGAACGGTATTTGAGATATAATTAAAGTTTTGGGTCTGATCGCCAACCTGGATCTTGAACTCCCCTGCTTCGGTAACCGTTTTACTTATATCATTAACAAAGGCCAGGTCTTTAGCTGTAATTTTGAAGGTTACCGTTTTTGTTTCTCCCGGCTTCAGGTTTATCTTGTCATAAGCTCTTAATCGCTTATAGTCGGGAGATATACTGGCATATGACTGACTTGTGTAAAGTAGTACAGATTCTTTACCTTCTATCTGTCCTGTGTTTTTAACATCAACAGTTACGGTTAAAGTTTCATTCTCTTTTAAATCAGGTTTGCTCAAATGAAGGTTGCTGTATCCAAAAGTGGTATAGCTTAAACCGAAGCCAAACTCATAAAGCGGGTTATAACTATGTTTGTCATCAGAGTTGCCATTCTCCAAATTCTTACGGTAATAGTTATTTAATGAGTTGGTATATTTTGGATAAGTAAATGGCAATTTACCTGACGGATTTGCATCACCAAATAAAATACTCGCCAGTGCATCCCCTCCTTCATTGCCTGATAAATAAGTCATGACGGTAGCTGCTGACAGACTTTCGGCTTGGGTTACAATCCTTGGCCTTCCTTCTGCCAATACTAAAATTACCGGTTTGCCTGTTTTGGCTAATTCCATGGCCAGCTGTGTTTGTGCCCACGGCAGGCTCAGATCATCAATATTGCCTACATTTTCGGTATAGGATAATTCGCCAAGGCATAAAACTATAACATCGGCTTTTTTTGCTGCTTTTATTGCTTCGTTAATGTTTTGAAGGCTATCAAATGCCGCTCCCGGCTCGTAGCTTACATTATCTTTCCCTATTTTCTGCTGGATTGCCTCCAGGATGGTATTCTTATTAGCCGCAAATACATCTGACTGATCGCCTTGCCAGGTGTAACTCCAGCCACCATCCAATGCACGCATGGTATTCGCAGTTGGGCCGGTGATGAATATTTTAAGATTTTTTTTGAGTGGTAATATGTTGTTATTGTTCTTTAACAAAGTAATAGCCTCGGTAGCCGCCTGTACACTAACCTGTTTAAATTCATCCGATCCGAATTTTGGATAATCATCAGGATTACCTACCGGGCGCTCAAATAAACCTAATTCATATTTTACTTTAATAATGCGGTGAACGGCTTCGTTTATACGAGCCATTGATACTTTACCTTCGTGTACCAGTTCTATCAAATAATTATAAAAACTATATTCATATGGCACCATGCTCATATCAACGCCGGCATTTACGGCAATCATTACGGCATCTTTTTGTGTAGCCGCTATGTGATGGCGGTCATGCAGGTATTCAATATCGCGCCAGTCGGTTACTGCTATTCCATCAAAATGTAATTCACCGCGCAGTACATCGGTAAGCATATATTTACTGGCATGAAGAGGCACGCCATTTATCTCGCCCGAGTTGATCATCAGCGTCCTCGCTCCTGCTTTCACAGCTTCGGCAAAAGGCGGTAAAAAATATTCGCGCATATAACGGTCAGGGATCCAGGCCGGGGTACGGTCTTTTCCGCTTAAAGGATCACCATAGCCAAGGTAATGCTTCATACAGGCGGCTACATGGTATTTATCGCCAACGTCATTACCCTGGTATCCTTTTATTATAGATGCGCCCATAGTTTTTATCAGGTATGGGTCTTCGCCAAATGTTTCATAAATGCGCGGCCATAACGGTGATTTCCCCAGGTCAAGCACCGGCGAATAATTCCATGGAATATAACTTGCACGGGTTTCATAAGCGGTTATTTCACCTGCTTTATAGGCAATCTCCTTGTTAAAGGTTGCTGCCATAGCAATTTCCTGGGGAAACAAGGTGCTGCCGGTTGTATAAGTAACGCCATGGATAGCATCAATACCATAAATAACCGGGATCTTCAGCCTGTCTTGTGCCGCCTCCTGCTGGATAGCCGAAATAACTTCGAACCAATGCTTGCGATCATAAGCATGACCGCTCACATTTAATATGGAGCCAACATGATACTTTAAAATGGCTTCCTTTATTTTTGCCGCATCAATCTGGTGTATGTCATTTGTAGTTGTTGATACCACATCAGAGGTTACCTCCGTCATTTGCCCCACTTTTTCTTCGAGGGTCATTTTGGCTATCAGGGCATCAACTTTTTTGTCGATAGCACTTGCAGCCGGTTGGCTTTTTGGGGGCTGGGCAGCCAGCAGCAGCACGTTAAGGCACGCTACACTGGCAATAATAAAGATCCTTCTCATGATTATATTGGTTTGGTTTATTGAAATTTATTTAGATGTTTTTAATTGATCCTGCAGCGCTTCAATCGCATTGGCTAAATAAGCAAAGGGCGCATTCCAGTTAATGGCTATTTCATTTGCCGCATAAGCACGGTCATCATCAATATAAGCTTCATCAGGTACTAATGACGGTACCCTGATCTTATCCTGCATGCCCGGATTTGGGCCGCCAACTAATAAGCCAGGTATCGGATCAACAATACCATCGGCAACCGAAGGCCGGTGATGCGGGTGCATTGGCGTTTTACTTCCGTACCCGGTTATGTAGGAGTAGCCTGATCCATTCCGGCCTAAAATATAATCAAGGTTGGCCAGGGCAAAATCAAGGTATTTTTTATTATGCGAGAGCTGATAAGCCTGGATCAATGCAACCCCTTCATTAGCCGCCTCGGAGTTACTGCCCCATCCAAAATGACGGGCTGATTTTGTCATTACAGTTTGATATGCTGTTTCACCGGCTCCGCTGATCAAATTATCAGCCAATGCAAGCAGTCTTTTTTTAAGCTCAGGTAGTTCCTTTGGCGCATTTTCTCCCAATAAATTACTGTTTTTTATCAATGTATAATAGCCTAAGAGCCTTACCTGGCTCCAGGTAGGGATCGGCATATTGGTATCGGGCAAGAGATTGACCGCCTTTAAAAATTCTGGTTTTTTAGTGCTGACAAATAACTCAGATGCGGCCCAGATAAATTCATCACTAAAATTGCGGTCGCCATAGCCGCCCGTTGTAACTTTTGGCTCAAACTTTTGGTTCATGGCATCCTGGTTATAAACAACGTCGGGGTTTTTAATTGCCCATCCCCATGCTTTGTTTGCCTGCGATAAGCACGAATCAGCCAAACCCGGAAGCGCTTTGGGGAATTTTCTGAAGATTCGGCTTGCCTGGGCCATAACTGCTGCAAAATCAAGTGTTGCAGCAGTTCCTTTTTGCACAACATAGCGTGGTTCGGTGCCTTTGTCAGGCATTTCCATTTTATCAAATGCGGCATTAGTGAGTTTATGATAAACACCGCCATCATTTGGGTCCTGCATGGTAAGCATCCAGCGCAGGTTCCAGAGCACCTCGTTTAACACATCGGGAATCTTATTCCCGCTTTCAGGAATATTTAGCTTAACCGTTTTCATGTAAGCCGGAAAGTCCTCGTACAGCGATAATAAGGTGCTTGTACTGATCCCGCTGTTAACGATGTACTTGTTATAATCTCCCGCATCATACCATCCCCCAGGCGATGAAATGGACGTGCCAGCCAATCGTTTATCACTTGCTGCTGATGGATGGATCAATACACTGGTGTCCGGGTGCCCTTCTGCCCTGCTCCACTTACCTGCATATTTTTCTTTAAGCGGTATGGAGGCACGCATAAAATAATATGCTTTTATAGCTGCGGCTGCAACATTATGATGAACTGAACGCTTAATTTCAAAAGGATAGGAATACCCTGAACCCGGTACGTATAGCTGATACTTACCGGGATTGGTATAAACAGTAAAATCTGCCACATCTGTAAAATCTCCGTTTAAACCGGGCTTAATTGATTTTTTTAATTTTCCGGTAAATACATTTTTCTTATCTAAAGTTTGAATATAAAAAGCATTGCTTTTGCTGTTTAAAATAATCCCTGTTTTTGAAGCTTGCGGATAAAAGCCAATTTGATTTAAACGGATTTTTACACCGTCATTCACAATAACTTGCTGAGAAAAGGCAGTTTGCCCTATGAACATAATTATAGCTGTCAGTATATATGTACTGCGCATCATATAGTTGCGTAAATTATTGTTCATTTAATACGTATTGTTACAGGTTACAAATGGTTTATAAAGATATGTGTAACATGTACAATAAGTATAATACTAAATTGACAATTAGCTATATAAATATAATACTAAACCTGCATACTTAGAAAAGACACAACCATATCAAAGCTTATAAAACAAAAGGCCTGCCTTTTTGGGGCAGACCTTTTTATAAATCAAAGATCAAATGTTAATTATTCTGATTGCTTATATTTTAATCAAAGGTACAGCAAGGCTTAAATTAAACAAGCTAACCCTGGTGTGCGAGTCGCCAAATGTTTGTTTGGTTAGCCCGGCCTCGTAACGCAGATCAATAGAGATGTTTTTAATGTCAACACCTGCACCGAACACCCATGCAAAGTTTTGATCCTTATAATTGAAAGAGGTTGCATTACCAAAAGCGTTTCCCAGGCTATTATCTTTATTAATTGCGAAAGACACCAATGGGCCTGTATAAAAGCGGCCGCCAAATCCAAAAGCGCCAACTTTACCACCAAATAATAGCGGAACATCAAGACTTGTAAATTTTGCCTTTACAGTGGTGCCATTATCAGAGATCTCAACATTTTTAGCGGTTAGGTAAAGTTCCGGCTGAAAGTTAAAGCCTATAGCTCCAACCCT